>JAERMN010000325.1 GCA_016844625.1 Deltaproteobacteria bacterium | reverse complement strand
GCAGCGACGGCGCCAGCGACGAAGAGATACTGCTGCGCTTTTTTTCCAGCAAGGAAGACGTCGACAAGATGCACGCCGCCGGCCCGGCACGGACTTACGTACATAATCGCAATCCGCTATTGAATTTAGTCGAGACTCTTAGCAAACAAACCGAGCGCAATAACGTGTTTATCCAGAACAGCAATTTTTCCGTTCGCATGGAAAGACGGCGGGTATCTTAGCCTCGCAATAAAAAACAATCGCCGAAGTTTGTCTCTGCACAGATCGGGTGGACCGTCATGGGACGCCGATTGCGTACCCTCCCTAACAGGAAGGCGTCTAGCTTCTTCGGACAAACCATACACACCAGAAGAACCCAGCCATAAAGATGACCGGGAGCAGCGGGGGCAGCTGGTTCCTGAACATCAGCGGGAAAAGTGCCCAGAGTCCCAACGGAATCAAGGAGAGCGGAACCACCACTGGCATCGAATTACCGCAATTCTTTAGGATCAAAGCGTTGATTGCAACGAGAAGTGCTAAGTCATGTGCATGAAGATGGGGTGAGAGCAACAGGACAGCCAGCAAGTTACCAATCCATTGCACCGTCGCAACGCGATCGTTCTGATAAATTTTGAGATTGAGCAAAATTGTTCCCACAAGAACCAAAGCACATAAAAAAACCCAAAAATACAAGGTGGTAAGCGACGGAAATGCAAACAAAGCCAATGCCCTTAGATTGTGCATGTCCTGTGGATTTGTTCCCAAGTCACTCTGTCTCGCCGTGAACCGACCAGCGATGTGAATATAATCGGCGACTCCTTCTTGGCCAACAAGCATTCCGGAACAAATCGCCAACGCAACGACGACCGACAAGCAAAGCCATAGTGCGTGCCAATTTCGCCTCACAGCTAGAATCAGTAGAGGCACCGGAAGAAACTGAGGCTTGAAAAATAGCGCGCCACTCCACAAACCGGTGGAGACTTGGGCACCGTGACGGGATGAATGTACGAGCAGCACCACCATCAACAGGATGATGAGCGATGTTTGTCCTTGTAAAAATGTGCTATGTACGCCGAAGTTGCAAAACGTGCTGAGCCTCAACCAATTCGATTGTTCTGCGGTTAGGTGCAAACTGTTGTTCAACACCTTCAGTGCGAGCATCAACATCAAGCCGTTCATAACGGTCATAACAAGATACGCTTTTGTGAACGACAGCCAGCCAAGCGGCATCAATAGGAACGCCGTAAAAGGCGGATAGGCGAATGCGAGAGACGAATTGCCGAGGCGAGGGTCTATCGTTTTCTCGATCACTAACTGTTGATCCAGATCGTAAAGTGCAGCGGGGTTTTCCCAGATCAACTTGGCGCCGGTATAAAGGCTCGGAAAATCAGTCCCGCAGTTGTCACACAAGGGATGACCGAACGAAAACGTTTCGTACCAATGGCGCAGCGTTAGTAAAGTGAGCGCAAGACCGATGCCCACCGCGATCGCCTTGAGTCGATTGTTCCACCTGTCCCGTTGTGCCAAGTCCGGTGCTTTCATCGGGTTCACTTCGCGCTGTGATCATTATACCTGAAATACCTCCACCGGTCGCGAGAAAGTTATGCGAATCCGTCGCAGCAGTAGATACCCACGGGCTTACGCCCGTGGCACTTGAAATGCCAAACCCAGAACAATACCCTCCCAGCCTTCGGAGGCTTTCACCCCCAGGCTAACGCCTGGGGTCCTCAGCCGGAGATTTGATAGAAATTCGCGCATAGTTGGGCTAAGAGTAAACGCAAGCAAATCTTCACTGAAAGGCCAAGTATGGCGCGCGTTCCGTTACTCGAAGAGAACAATCATCCCGAGCTTGCCGACTCCATCGCCAAGATCAAAGGCGCTCGCGGCGGACGTCTGATCAATATCTATCGCCTGATGTTGCACAGTCCGGCGCTGGCGAACGCGTGGTTCGATTTGAATCAAGCCGTGCGCTATGGCACCGAGATCGACGGCCAAAGCCGAGAGATCGCCGTCATCCGCGTGGCGATACTCAATAACGTGGAGTATGTCCAGCAAGCGCACGGACCGGCGTATGCGTTAAAGGAAGGGCTCACACCCGAACAAGTTACCGCCATCGCCGATTGGCAGCCGTCACGATTATTCAGCGCGCCGCAGCGCGCCTTGCTCGCCTACACCGATGCCATGACGCGCGAGATCGACGTGACGGACAATATCTTCGCCGAATTGCGGCGGCATTTCAGCGAACGGCAAGCCGTCGAATTGACCATGCTGATCGGCGCCTACAACATGCTGACTAGATTTCTGAAAGCGTTGGAAGTAGACCCCGAACCCTCAACCGCTGCGCCTCAGTAGTTAACCGCTATGAATCTCCGGCTAAATCTTTTCCCCAATCAGTTCCCCTCGCCCGCGTGCGGGAGAGGGCTAGGGTGAGGGCAAACACCGTCCATGAGCAAGTCACCTCGCCGCAAATTCGTCGTCGAAAACGACACCTTTTTACGCTTGATCCAAGTCGTGCTCGATCCTTCGGCCTCTCAAGAACGCATCGAAGCCTTCGCCCATTTTTGTTTGCACGATCTCGCCGACTTTCGCGGCTGGTGCGAGCGCGTGCGCAATCAAGCCAGACATCTTTATCCCGCCGACGTTAGATTGGTCGACGATCAAGAAAATTTGCGAGCCAATCTCGCCGGCGCCACCGTCGCGGTTGTCGAAGAGCTAGCCTTTGGCGCCCAAGAGATCGCCGCCGCCGGCGGCTCGCTGAAATTCATCCAGAAGTATGGTTTCACCACGCGCAATATCGATCGCGCGCCGTGTGAACGCGCCGGGGCGGAAGTGCTAACCATCCGCCGCCGCGCCAATATTGCAACAGCAGAGCAAGGCTTAATGTTGATGCTCGCGCTGGCGCGCCAGGTCAGGCAGAATGCGAATCTAATTAGCGTCGAACAGCTAAAAGCCGCGGGCTACCAACCGACGACTTATAATCGCGCGCACACGCCGAACGGCAACTGGGCGCGCATCCCGAACATGGTCACGCTCTATCAAAAACAATTGGGCATTATCGGCTTGGGTGAGATTGGCCGAGAGCTGGCGCTACGCGCCAGCGCCCTCGGCATGCGCATCGTTTACAGCCAGCGCACGCGCTTGCCGGCTGAAGTTGAACGGCACTATCAGGCGACCTACGCGACACTGGACGAGTTGCTCGCAAGCTCGGATTTCGCCAGCCTGCACCTGCCGCGCAGCCCGGCAACGGTCAACTTCATCGGCGAACGCGAACTGTCAGGCATCAAGCCCGGTGCATTTCTCATCAACGTTTCTCAGCCGAACCTCGTCGAGCGCAACGCGCTGCGTCAAGCGCTAGAATCTAAACGCTTGAGCGGCTACGGTCTCGACACTTTCTACGAGGAGCCAGGCGACGCCAACGATCCACTGATCAAATTCCCCAACGTCATCGTCACGCCCCACTTGGGCGGCTCGCCGCGCTGGAACTCGCTCGACGACATCGAAGAAGTGATCGTCAACCTCGGGCGCTTGCTGGCGTAACCCACTTGCTGTGGTCAGAGAATCTTCTCGGTTGATTCAACTGGCGATTGGCTTTACGGGCGCATTTCTTGGACCGCTCTGAGCAGTACCTCATGGGCCGCCGTGTGCGGCTCAGCTGTGAACGGCAACTCCCCAGCGAATTGAAACGTATACTCAAGATAAGACTGGTCGTCGACTGGCACACGCCAGCGCACGAGACTCTTCGCGCCCGGTGAGGCGGCTTGGAACAGAGTAAGATTGGGCATCATAAAACGGCTCAGCCCCGGCGCCGGATCGGCCGCCTCTACAATCGCCCGCAAATAATTATTGCCATGGAGCACTTTCGTAGCCGCGTAATTTTCCGCCGTCAGCGAAACAAATTCGTACGGCGGTAACAGCGGTGCTTCGCCCAGCCCCATGTAGGTAAAAATCACACCGTCCGCGTCGACGCATGGATACGCCGATTGCCCGACATCCCAGCGCCGCTCTTTTTCCGGCAACCAGTCGCCGCGCAAAACCACTTTGCCGCAGTTGTCGAAGAGCCAGCCGTGATACAAGCAGCGTAACCCGTCCCCCTCGACCCGGCCGTAGATCATATCGACGCCCTGATGCGCACAGTAGCGGCCAATCAAAGCCGGCTTGCCCGCGCCGTCGCGGAACAGAATCAACTCTTCGCCGAAAATTGTCACCGGCAACGGCTTGTCCGCTGCCAACTCATTCGACAAAGCCGCCGGCTGCCAATAGCGCCGCATCAATTCACCGCACGGCGTGCCCTTCCCGGTTTGCGTTAACAGATCGTTTTCTTCTTGGGTGATCATCGTAATGTTCTCAACTTAAATAGACCGTGTTACTCACCACGAAGGACACGAAGAGCACGAAGTTCGGAGAGTTAATTATCCGAACCCTTCGTGTCCTTCGTGGTGAAAACTTTTTTCACAGTAAACCCGCAAGAACCAAACAATCATAGTATCGATCCCTGCGCGATGGCAACGTCTTTAGCCGCAATCACGAATCGGATTGACTATATTCCGCCAACCTTTATTCTAAATTAGGAGAAAGTAATGTCTAAGCTGATCTCGTTGATCGTTCTCGTCGTGCTAGCGCTCTCGGTCATCAAACCGCTCGATGCTCAAGAGCGCATACGTATCGCCTGGGCCGGCAGCACGCCGTCAAACACGCCGATCTGGGTCGCCGACCAAAGAGGCTTTCTCAAGAAAAACGGTCTCAGCGCCGAAGTGATCAATATCAGCGCCAGCACCATCGTCATCCAGGCGCTGCTCACCGGCGAAGTCGACTTCATCATCGCGCCGTCAGCCACCCTCGTAACTTCGAAGCTGGCCGGCGCAGACACGGTTATGGTGTCGACCAACTTGCCGCTGTTCATCGATCACATCGTGTCGTTGGGCAATATCACGAGCATCGAACAGCTCAAAGGCAAGATCGGCGGAGTTAATCGTTTGGGCACAACATCCGACATGACGCTTCGATTGGCGCTCCGCCGCCTCGGCGTCGATCCGGAAAAAGAGACCAAGATCATCGCGACCGGTGAAAATCCCCAACGCCTCGCCGCTCTAGCAAACAATATTACCCAGTTTACGCTGCTCGGCGAACCGCTGGTAAGAGAAGCGGAGAAGCTTGGCTTTCGTGACCTCTTCGATATCGGCACGCTGAAGATTCAGTATCATGTGAACGCCGTGGTCACGCGCGAGAAGACCGTCAAAGAGCGCCGGCCACTAGTGCAGAAAGTCGTGCGCGCCTTCACCGAAGCGCTGCACTACATCAAGACCAACAAGGAAGACACCAAAGCGCTCATCGGCAAGAATCTTAAGACCAAGGATCCGGAAGGATTGGAACGCGCCTATCGCGCCTACAACGCCGCCTTCCCCGAAGTCCCCTATCCCAATCCAGAAGGCGTCAAGACTCTCCTCGACGACATGGCCCCGCGCGACAAAAAGGCCGGCGCCGCCGATCCTAGAAGTTTCGTCGATATGAGTTTTGTGCAGGAACTCGAAGCGTCGGGCTTCATCAAGCAGTTGTACAAACGATAAGGGCGACCAGCCGGTCGCCCT
>JAERMN010000324.1 GCA_016844625.1 Deltaproteobacteria bacterium | reverse complement strand
ACTTCTCCACAGGCAAGCGGCCGGCCCTCGTCGTCGACCACCTGCACGCGTGCGTCTGGGATCGCCCGGCCGATCGCGTCAGGAACATCGTTGGAATCATCGGCAAAATACGAAATCGGGCGCGGCACTTCGGTCATGCCGTAGCCGCGCAGGATTCTCGTCCCGGTTTTCTCACGCCATTCCTCGCAGAGTTCCCACGGACAAGGCGCAGCACCGGAAACCGCCAGCCGCAGGCTAGAGAGATCGGCGCTCGCAAAAGCCGGCGAGCTGAGCAGCCGGCGAAACATCGTGGCCACGCCGGGAAAGATGGTCACGCGATGCTTCTCGATGGTTTCCAAGACCGCTTCGGGCGTGAAATGTTCGACGATCACCACCCTCGCGCCGAATAACAGAGGCGCCAGGAGGCCCGCGTTCATGCCATAGTTGTGGGCGTAGGGCAGCACGCCCAACACGACATCATCCGGTTTGACGCCCATGACGGGTCCGCCCCAGGCTCGGTTGGCGAAGGTAAACGCAGCATGACTGAATACCGACCCTTTAGGCCGTCCGGTGCTGCCCGAGGTGTAGACGATCAACGCGGGAGAGGAGGCGAGCCGCGCCGTTTTCCAACCCCCCTCGTGGAGCCCCACGGGTAAACCCGTGGGACCTTCCACTACGCCCGTGGGGCGAAATCCTGAGCGAGAGCCCCCGGCCAAGGCCGGGGTTCGAGTCGAAGGGTCCGCCGTAACATCATCCACGAGCATCCGTGGCTGGAGGTCGGCCAGAACCTCCGTAAGCTCTTCCGGCCTGAGGGTAGGATGGAGCGTCGCCGCGGTGGCGCCGAGCTTGAGGATGCCAAGCAACGCAACCGCAAAGGTCCAATGATTGGGGATCAACGTGGCGATCCGATCTCCAGGACCTGCCCCCTGCCTGGCGAGAAAATGGGCAAAGCCAGAAGCTCTTTGGTCGAGCTCGGCCCAGGAAAGCTCACCGCCGTCCCACAAGAGGGCCGGCTTCGCAGCCAAACGCCGCGCGTTATCTTCAAGGAGACAGACAAAATTTTCTGCGCCTGGTTCGGCCAAAAGAATTTGCGATTGCTGCGTCATGGGGCCGTCCTTTTATCTTCCGCTTCGACCGGCGTTACCGTGAAGAAGTATTCACCACAGAGACGCAGAGGGTTTGTTCGAGATGATATCCTCATTCGATTTCCTCTCAGCGTACTCAGCGCTGATTGCCTTGCCGGCGCGATTGGAACGCTTTTCATCGCCGCTACTCCCTGCCGGAAAACCACCGGCGCATTTTATTGTCGGCAAGCTTGCTGATTTTGACTTTCACGCAGGCGTCCATCAATCCCGCCAGCGGATCGATCTGGCTTGCCTCGTAGGGCAAGAGCGAGTTGAAGTGAATGCCCCGACCGCGCGCCGTAACCCGCGCCTTGGCCCAATGGCCGAAGCAGGAAGCGATGCCGACGGCTTCGGGATGGATGCACTCCGAGACCTTGGCAATGCCCTGAGCGCTGGCGCCATGCGGCGTTTCAAGCAGGATCGCATCGCCGTCGGCGATCCCTTTAGCGGCGGCGGTGCGCGCGTTGATCATGACCTTTTCGGCGTAGGGATGGCGCGCAGAGAGTTCGGCGAGCCAGGGATTGTCCTGAGTCATGTTATAGGCGTGAAACGGCAGCTTGTAATTGACCGCGATCAAATCGTAGTCGGCCGGCGCCCGCTCCTGCGCCGCGCAGGCATGCCAGACCGGCAAAGCGCGAAACGACCGGCCATCGAGCGCCAGCTCTAGCTCCGCCGCCGTTTTGTCGAACTCGGCGCCGGTGTCGAGCAGAAACTCGAAGTAAAGCGGCACGCGCGGCAATTTCTTGAGCGCCCGGGGAAATCTTTCCGCCAGTGTGCGCGGGAACGAGACGAAACCCTTTTCGCGCAGCTGCGCGAGGCTGCACTCGCTGCCCACGGTCGACTTGATGTGGCGGTCGAGAATCTCTTCAATCGAGTAGCTGCGCGTCACCTCCATCCGATCGGCTTCTTTCAAACCGAGGCCGGTATTGAAACGTTCGATGAAGGGCTCAAGCTTGCCCAGCCGTTTGGCCAGCTCCAGGTAAATCTCGACGGGATGCTTGGCTACGGTTTCGCGCTCGACCACCGGCTGGCGCAGCGTGTAGTACCACTGATCGCCGTTGATCCAACCGCGCATCGAGTTCATGGGAAAATCAAAGCGCTGCGCGTGCTGGCGCAAAGGCAAGACGATATCGGCAAGCTCGGCGGTCTCGGTGAGCTTGTCGCCGAGAAATACCACTAGCCCGAAGCGGCGTACCGCTTCGGCGAGCAGCTCCGGCTCCACGCCCGACATCAGCATGTTGAAGTTGTTGAGCATCAACACTTCCGGCTTGTAGGGAAGCAGATCGGGGCGCCGCACGATACTGAGCCCCATCATGATCGTTCCCATGGCGCGCCCCGTGGGCAACAGCTCGCGCAGGTTCACGGTCTGCGGCCGGTTGGGGTGGCGCGGTGGATAGGAACGGACATCGCCCGGGCCGACGACCAAGCCGTCGGCG
The DNA here is from genome assembly GCA_016844625.1 of Deltaproteobacteria bacterium. Lineage (GTDB taxonomy): Bacteria > Desulfobacterota > Binatia > UBA9968 > UBA9968 > DP-20. The sequence goes on along the minus strand of JAERMN010000324.1, from coordinate 2,987 downwards.
CTTTCGCCGACACGCAATTTTTCCCCAGGGCCGAGGATGTTGGTGCTCAAACAGCCGCCCGGCACATCCATCGCGCCGACGATCAAATTGAGCATATGGACGCTCATGCAGGCCCACATGCCAAACTGATGGGAGGACAGCCCGCGGCTGTCGCAGAAAGAGCACACCGGCCGGTAGGGCATCGATTTGCCTTCCATCATGATCGTGCCGCCGATGTTCGCCGCGGCGCCGAAGTCGCGCGCGATTTGGCGAATCTGTGCGGCTGGCACCGTGGTAATTTCGGCCACATGTTCGGGCGCGAAATTTTGCAGATGTTTTTTAAGCTTGGCGAAAGCCGGCTCACAGGACTGGCCGTTAACCGTGAACATGCCTTCGAGCGCAGGTGAGCTCGATGTGTCAAAGGGCCAGGCCTGCTCTGTGAGATCGTCCCAGATCAAAGGCTTGGCAGATTTTTCATGGCGCAGGTAGCGCCCGTCGGCGCCGGCCAAATAGGCGGCGTTGGTTTGGCTCTGGAGAAACCTCCGGTCGTAGACGCCCAGCTCATTGACGAGCACATGCATCATCGACAGCGCCAGCGCGCCGTCCGTGCCGGGACGAATCGGTATCCACTCGTCGGCCTTCGAGGCGATGGGACTGCAAATGGGATCAATAACGACCAACTTCATTCCCCGCCGGCGCGCTTCGGCAATCTCCTTGGCCGCGCGCATGGCGTCATGATTAACCGCGGCGCCGCGCTGCGCACCGAAAAGCAACAGATAGCGGCAGCGCGGCACGTCGATCTCCACATGCATGGTGCCGTTGATCAGGTAGCAGGCGTCGACGTGAGTGGCGAAAAACGGCCCGCCGGCGAAGTTTGGCGTGCCGAAGCTTTTGGCAAAGGCATCGACACAACTGCCGACCCAGTCCGGCTCGCCGACGCCGCGCAGAATGACCAGTTTGCGCGGATCATCGGCCATCACTCTGGCCAGTTGCCCGCACACCAGCTCTAGAGCTTCTTCCCAACTCGCTTCGCGCCACAACGGATCGACGCCGATTGCTTTTTGCGGATTGGTTCTGATGAGCGGTTTTTGCGGGCGGGCGGGATCGTAGAAGCTCATGATCGCGGCTTGCCCCTTGGCGCAGAGCCGCCCGTCATTGTGCGGGTTGCCGGCGAGCCCCTCGATTTTTACCACGACGCCGTTTTTGCGATGCACATGAATAGCGCAGCAGTTGGAGCAGACGCGGCACACGCTGGGAATCCAGACATCCTCGTTCGTCTGAGTTCGTCGTGCTTGGCTTGCCAACCCCTGAACCATTTTTTACCCCGGCGCGCGGACAGCGTCGCGCGAACCACTTCGAGCGGCGCCAAGGCGCGCACAGACGCGCGGGTTTGGAACTATTTTTTCTTTTCTAACTTCCGTGTAGTCCGGTCGTCGACGAGGTTCTCCGTCTTGAGCCGTCCAAACTTCGCGTCTTAGCGTTCACCACCCCCCACGAGGTGGGCGCGATTCCGAACGGATTTACATTCCATCAACTGCCGACGTAAAACACCGATGGTTCCAGTCCTTTTTCCGCCAATAGCGGGCGGGCTTTTTTCTCGGCGATGATTTGCGCAACTTTGCTCTGCGGATCGTCGAGGTCGCCGAAGATGCGGCACTCGGTCGGACAGGTCTGCACGCAGGCGGGGTCCAAACCTTGATCGACTCGATCAGCGCAGAAGTTACACTTCATGACGATGCCGTCGGGGAACTCTTGTTTCATTTCCTCGAACGGGGTCTTTTCGTTGAAGTAATAAGTCGCTTCATTCTTGTGGAACGTGCGCGCGCCGTAGGGACAGGCTTCCATGCAAGAGCGGCAGCCGATGCACAGATCATGATCGATGGTGACGATGCCGTCATCGCGCTTGCTGGTGGCGCCGGTGGGGCAAACTTCCTCGCAGGCGGGTGCCTTGCAGTGGTTGCACAGCACCGGCAAGAAAACCCGCCGCGCGGCGGGATATTTGCCGTAAAAAACCCCGGGCGGCGTGGCATGTTCCGCTTTGCACGCCATGGTGCAGGCGTTGCAGCCGATGCAGATATTGAGATCGATGACCATTCCATAGCGCGCCATAAGAGACCTCCTTACAGCAGCGGATCGTAGAGTCCCGCGCGAATGACCAAAAAGCGGAACAGGTAATCGCCAAAGAGCCGCAGCAAGGCCAGGACGGCGGTGATGGCAAACACCGCCGGAAATCCCGCCTGCCAGAGCATGGGCCAGGCAAGCAGCAACGGCACGACCAGTCCTACGCCGATCACGCCGCCGAGGAAAAGCACAGCCCATTTGCCACGGGTTAAGAGTTGAATAGATTTGCGCGCCGCCGTGGCCGAACCCGACATGACCGAAAGGTGGCTAATAACCAAGAGCAGACATAATAGCACCAAGCCGAACTGAATTTTTTCCAAATGGGCAACGTCGATCGCCGGGGACGGCAGTAGCGGCGAGGCCAGGATCAAAAAGTCTATACCAGCGAGCAGCGAATAGGCGAAAAAGACAATCGGGAAGAAAGTCGAGTTCCAAAAGGGAATCGCCGCCGACGGCGACAGCACAAAGCCGGTGTAGATCATGACAGCAACCGCCGCCGCAGCAGCGCCGACTCTTATGATCGTCGTGAGCATTCCAGAGTCGCTCATGGTGAGCTCAATCAGGATATTTAGCCCGCCGAGCAGGACCAGGGCGGTGATGAAGTAACAGCCGCGGCTGATCCAGGAAGTTCTGGCGCGGGAAAACGCGCGCCAGAAGCGCCCCGGCCGGCCGAGATCGAGCATCAAGAAGAGCGTGCCGATGAGTAGCAATATCAATCCCCATACTTGCGCCCATGGGTGGCCCATGTAAAGCGAGACCAGAAACAGTCCGGCGCCAGCTCCACCCAAGAAAAGATAGGTAATCACCAGCCAGCCCCACTCTTTTTGCGGCTTGACATCGATTAAAAATTCATCGAGGTATACCGACATAAATTCCTCCTCTCTCTA
>JAERMN010000035.1 GCA_016844625.1 Deltaproteobacteria bacterium | reverse complement strand
CCGGTCGGCGACCGCGGCGATCTCAACGCCGGCAACCTTGCCGGCGCTACCGAGCACCGCGCTGCCAGCGTTGCCCGCGCCGGCGATGCCGAGTCGAAGTGCCGTAGTCATGAAATCTGAGCGCTCACTGTTGCTGACTGTTTTTTGAAATCGGAAATAAAGAATTCTCGCGCCAAGGCGCAAAGCACGCCAAGTTCGGACCTGTTGTCATTTTCACAGAAGGAAAAAACTCTTTCTTAGATCCCTCGCATTCGCTCGGGATGACGGGCGTCGGCCCGTCACCTTTGCGTCTTTGCGCCTTTGCGGGAGACATTCTTAATTCGTTTTGACTCAGTCGCCGCGTGCGGAGTCGGTGACGGTTTCGAAACGAATTAACCGGTTGACCTCGGGGTTGCGGATCACGCCGATCGGATCTTTGCCGGCGGCGACTTTGTCGATCTGTTCCTTGAGCAGCTTGCGATAGAGAATGATGCCGCGGTCGGCGGCGCCGAGTTGTTCGCGGGTGCGGTCATAGATTGCGCCGGCGGTTTCCCACGCCATGTAGTCCTGAGCGATCACTTTATCCATGCGATGCACGCCGTCATCTGATTTATACGGCGGTAAATACTCCAGTGGCGGATCGTCCGGCTGATCAACCATGGCGCCGTCTTTGGACTCGGTGAAGTAAACCTGAATAAACGCCGTGTGGGTGTCGTCGAGCGGCACGCGGTACTGAATGTAATGTTCGCGGCCGTGGCACTGGCGCAGCATGTTGGGAAAAACCAATGGATGCGCATTGACGAGTGCTAACTGCCCGCCGCCGTTTTTGACGTAGCGCTTTTTCATGATGCCATGCTCGAAGGCTTCGAAGTCATGCTTGTCGACGGCTTTCTTGACGTCGCCGTGAATCGGTTTGCCGGTGCCGCCGAAGTGGAGGTAAGTCGTGTGCGTCGGGTCCACCGAGTTTTCCATCGGCTGGAGCCAATTGCAGTCGAGCACGGGATGGACTTTTATTTTCCTCACGCCGTCGTTGCGCGCCAACACATCGTAGCGCGGCAAGAGCGGCGCCGGCTCGGGTCCCAGGTAGGCGTAGAGCAGGCCGGCGAGCTTCTCGACCCGATAGCCGGGATGTTTCACGCGGTCTTTGAAGGAACTGTCGTCGGGTTCGGCCGGTTGTTCAAGACACTTCCCTAGCGGACTAAAGAGCCAACCGTGGTAAACGCAGCGGATGTTGTCGCCCTCGATCTTGCCGTAGGCGAGCGAGGCACCGCGGTGCGGACATCTTTCTTCGACTAAACCATAGCCGCCGTCTTGGCCGCGATACAAAACCAAGTCTTCGCCCAAGATTCTCACGCGCTTGATCGGCTTGTCATTCAACTCCGCCGCCACCGCCACCGGCTGCCAGTAACGGCGCAGAAAATTTCCCGCCGGAGTTCCGCGTCCGACACGGGTTAGCAAATCATTTTCTTCTCGGCTCAGCATGGGGCACCTCGGGGGAAATGGAGTGTTGGAGTATTGGAGTGATGGAGTGTTGGGTCTCGGAATTCCGAAAACCCATTACTCCAATACTCCATCACTCCAGTGTTTTCACTTCTTCATCAGCTCCTTATATAACTTCAACACCGGCGCGGCGTCCATGGCTTCCGGCGTGAAGATCGGCATGTAGCGAAGATTGTCACGGCGGCGCGCGTCGACCGGCACCGGGTCGAGCGGCAGGTCGTTGCGCATGGACTGATTTTGATCGAGCGCCGAGTTCATGATCTCCTGCACCGCGGTCTGGCCTTCGCGGGAAAGAAACCAGTTGACGAACACTTTTGCCGCATTGGGATGGGGCGCGTTGCTCATCAGCGCGATGGTGCCGTTGGCACCGCTGGAGATCGACGGCGCTTCCTTGAATTGCGACTCTTTCACTTCGTCCACCGGCAGGCCTTGCGCCTTGGCCTCCGGCACGCCGCGGGAGAACAGTGCCATGGCATATTTTCCTTGCACCAGCCAATCGGTGGTCTGCCGTTCGTCGCGCGACGCGGCTAGATCCATGTCCGTGAGCAGCGTGCGCACGTATTTTTCGCCCAGGTCGGGATGGTAATAGAGCTGGCGCCAGCCGCCGGATGACTCGTTGGGGTCGATGGCGATGATTTTGCCCTTCCATTTGGGCGTGAGCAGATCCCAGTAGGATTTAAACTCGCTGGGATTGACCTGAGTGCTGTTGTAAAAAACCCGGGTGCCCGACGGGCTGCCGAGGTAGATGAAGAGATATTTACCGACTGGGTCTTGATAGTGCTGTTTGCCCTGCCACCATTTACTTTCGTCTTTGACCTCAGGCAGCATCAAGGCTGGCTTGAGCGGCTCCAAGGCTTTCATTTGTTCATAGAATATTTTGAACGGTGAAGTGACGCCGCAGATGCAAACATCGGCGATATACTTGCCGGCGCGGATTTCGCTAGTGATGCGGGTGATGAAGCTCGAACCGCGCCCGCCGACGGTGGTGAGCTTGATGTCGGGATATTTCTTTTCAAATCGTTGGACGACTTTCTCCAGATCGCTACCGTGCCAAAGGTAGACGTTGAGCTTGGCTTCTTTTTTTGCCGCCTCGACGGTGCGTTCCCACTCGCTTGGCGCGGCGGATTTCGCATCGGCGGCGAACGCTGGATTGTTGAAAGTCGCAAAAACGATGACGACCGCTGTTGCCAATGCTGTTATGAGTGGTGTCAACGTAAACATTTGCTGTACTCCTTCAGTGTTTTTTATCCACCACGAAGGACACGAAGGAAGAAAATACGGAATCGGAATGTCTCCCGCAAAGGCGCCAAGACGCAAAGGTAGGAAAGATATATTTCCGAACTTGGCGTCTTTGCGTCTTGGCGCGAGTCAATCCCCTTTTCCGAACTTCGTGCTCTTCGTGTCCTTCGTGGTGAAACCTCGTCTTCGCCGAAGAGCGATGGTTGCCGATATTACGACAATGCAGCGTAGCGGTTCAACCGCTTGCTCGTTCAACTTCGTGGCAGGCTACTCGGTGCGACGTGGCCTTTTCCTCTAAAAGCGGTTCGATGTGTTTACATTTCTCGACACGGATCGGACAGCGCGGCTCGAGGCGGCAGCCGGGCGGCGGGTTGACCGGCACTGGCACTTCGCCTTTGAGCGGGGGAGGCATTTCTTCCATGAACGACCCGACGGTGGGGTTCGACGCCAAGAGCGCTTGAGTATAAGGATGCAACGGATTGTTGAAAATGTTTTCCACCGAAGCGATCTCGACCATCTTGCCGGCGTACATGACGCCGACGATATCGGCCAGATAGCCGACCACGTTTAGATCGTGAGAGATGAAAATCATGGTCAAATTCAGTTCACGCTGCAGTTTGCGCAACAGGTTTAGCACCTGCGCCTGCACGGACACGTCGAGCGAAGACACCGGTTCGTCGGCGATGATCAGTTTGGGATTGGTCGCCAGCGCGCGGGCGATGCCGATGCGCTGGCGCTGGCCGCCGCTAAATTCATGCGGGTAGCGGTGGAGCTGGTCGGCGCTGAGGCCGACCAGCTCCAACAATTCCGCCACTCGCTGGTGTTTTTTCTGACCCTTGGCGCCGAAGAAAATCGTCAAAGGACGGCCGACGATGTCGACGACCCGCATGCGCGGGTTGAGCGACGCGTAGGGGTCCTGAAAGATCATTTGGATGTGTTTGCGTAGCTCGCGCAGCTCTCTACTGGGCAGGCTGAGAATTTCCTTTCCTTGGAAATAAACTTCGCCGCCGGTGGCGGGAATGAGCTTGGTGATCAACCGCGCGGTGGTCGATTTGCCGCAGCCGCTCTCGCCGACCAGGCCAAAGGTTTTTCCCTCCGGCACATCGAACGAAATCTGATCGACCGCCCTGAGCGTCTTGCCGCCGGCGAACCAACGACTTAGCAAGCCGTCGCTGACGTCGAAATGTTTGGTCAGTTGCTTTACTTCGAGAAGCGACATGTTCGATTAGCTCGTAAATTCCTTTTCACCACGAAGGTCACGAAGGACACGAAGGGTTCGGATTAACGGCACGGCACGCCGTGCTACAATTCGGATTTCTTCTTTGCGCCCTTTGCGTTCTTTGCGGCTAATACTCTTTCTTCGTGCTCTTCGTGTCCTTCGTGGTGAATCATTTGTTTGCTTAAAGTTAACCGACTCACAATTACTGGACGCCAGGGAAATAGCACGCCGTCAGGTTGTTAGCGATTTTTTCTTCCAATCGTGGCGTTTCGGTTTGGCAGATATCCTGGGCCTTGGGGCAGCGCGGGTGAAACTTGCAGCCCGGCGGCGGGTCGAAGAGGTTACAGACCGCGCCGGGAATCGCATGCAACGCTTCGTGGCGCATCTCAGGGCGCGGGATCGCGTTGAGCAGCGCGATGGTGTAGGGGTGCTGCGGCTGGGTGAACAAAGTTTTTTTGTCAGCCAGTTCGACCATCGATCCGGCGTACATGACGCCGATCCGGTCGCACAGGCGCGCCACCACGCCGAGGTTATGGGAGATAAAGATCAACGCCATCTTGAGCTTTTCTTGTAGCTCTTTGAGCAGCTCCAAAATCTGCGCCTGAATGGTCACGTCCAAAGCCGTGGTCGGCTCGTCGGCGATCAACAGCTTGGGCTGGCAGGCGAGTGCCATGGCGATCATCACCCGTTGGCGCATGCCGCCGCTCAGCTCATGGGGATAGCGATCGGCGAGCGTCTTTGGCGCAGGTAGACGAACCAAATCCAGCACATGCTCGGTGAATTCACGGGCGACCTTTTTCGAGTGACCCATGTGGACCTGGTAGCACTCGCCGATTTGATCGCCGACGGTGAGCGACGGATTGAGCGAAGTCATCGGCTCCTGGAAGATCATCGAGATTTGCCGGCCGCGGATCTTCTCCATCTCCCGCTCGCTTTTCTTGAGCAGATCTTGGCCTTCGAAAAAAATCTCGCCGCCGACGATTTCGCCGGGCGGAGTGGCGATGAGGCGGAGGATCGACAGCGAGGTCACGCTCTTGCCGCAGCCGGTTTCGCCGACGATGCCAAAGGTTTCGCTGGCCGACAGCGAGAAAGAAAGATCGCGCACCGCCGCCAGCGTGCCGCGCTGCAAGTTGAAATGGATCGAGAGGTTTTTGACGTCGAGTAAGGGTGCAGCCATGTTGTCAAGAATTCTATTCACCACGAAGGCACGAAGGACACGAAGGGTTCGGACAACTAATATTCCGAACTTCGTGCCTTCGTGGTGAAATGATTTTATCGCTCATATTGGCGCGGGTCGAAGACGTCGCGCAGGCCGTCGCCGAGCAGGTTAAAGCCCAAAATGATTAGCGAGATGGTCAGGCCGGGAAAGAACGCCGCCATCGGTTGGAGTTGCAGAAAGGGCGTGACCTCTTTCAACATTAAACCCCAACTGGCGGTTGGCGGCGGCAGGCCGAGACCGAGAAAACTCAATGACGATTCGGCGAGGATCGCGTTGCCGAAGTCGAGACTGACCCGTACCAACAATGGCGATAAACAGTTGGGCAGGACTTGCCGGAACAAAATACTCCAGTTGGACTCGCCGGTCATGCGCGCCGCTTCGACATATTCTTTTTGCTTTTGCGACATGACCACGCCGCGCACGATGCGGGCGTAGGACGGAATCGAATTGATGCCAAGCGCTATGTAGAGCGAATAAAGTCCGCCGCCGAGAGATGCGACCAGGGCGATCGCCAAAAGTCTGCCGGGAAAGGCGATGATCGCGTCCATGAACCGCATCAATCCTGCGTCGACCCAGCGGCCAGCGAAGCCGGCGATGGCGCCGATCGGTATGCCAAAAATCGCGCCGAGAAAAACCGCGCCAATGGCGACTTGAAACGCCGTGCGCGCGCCGAACACGATGCGAGTGTAAGTATCTCTGCCGAGGTAGTCCGTGCCGAGCCAGTGATCGGCGCTGGGGCTTTTGAGCCGCTGGGCGATGTTAATTTCATAGGGGTCGTGGGTGGCCATGAAGGGCGCGAGCAAGGCGGTTAAAAGCCAGGTGCCGACGATTATGACGCCGAACAATGCCAAACGATTGCGCGCGATGACCTGGCAGGCGCCGACAAATCTTTGCAGGTACGAATGCGCGCTATCGGCCGCGGTCCAGCTTCTGGGCAATGTTTCTTGTTTCATCGTGGCGTTCGCTATTCGAGCTTGATGCGCGGGTCCAACCATTTGTACGCGATATCGACGAAAAGATTGATGAACACGTAGGTTACGGCGATGAGCAGCACGCTGCCCTGCACGATCGGATAGTCGCGCGAGTAGATGCCTTCGATTAACAACCGGCCGACGCCCGGCCAAGAGAACACGGTCTCGATAATGGTCGAGCCGCCCAAGAGCCGCGCGGTCTGTAAGCCGACCACGGTCACCGCTGCTATCAGAGAATTTTTCAGCGCATGTCTGACGATCACCATGCGAGACGGCAAACCCTTGGCCCAAGCGGTACGAACATAATCTTGCTTGAGCTGTTCCAACATTTCCGCGCGGATGTAACGGGTGAGCGGCGCCGCTAGATCGGTGCCCATCACGATCGCCGGCAGGCAGGCATGTTGAAGGAAACGGAAAGGCGCCTCGAACGGATTCGCGTAGCCGATCGACGGCAGCCAGCCCAAATGCAGGCTGAACAAGATGATAAGCATCAGCGCAAGCCAGAAATTGGGCATGGCGATGCCCCACAGGGCGAATCCCATGGCGGCATAATCGGCGCTGGTGTTCTGCCGGATCGCAGCGATCGCTCCGGCGGGAATGGCGATGATAAGACCGATCACCAGTGAGATGGCGGCGAGATAGAGCGTCGCCGGGTAGCGTTCGAAGATGACTTCAAAAATCGGCCGGCGCGAACGCAGCGAAAAACCCATGTCGCCTTGGACGATCCGGCCGAGCCAATTGGCGTATTGAACGTAGATCGGTCGATCGAAGCCCAACTGCTGTTGCAGCGCTTGATACTGAACCTCGCTGATGCGCATGCGCTCCTCCGGATCGATACCCATCATCACCAGCACCGGATCGCCCGGAATGAGGCGCACGATCAAAAAAACCGCCATGCTCACCAAGATGAGCACCGGGATCAACTGCCAGATGCGTTGGACGATATAGCGGAGTAGCATGTGCGAGGCGGCGCTATTTTCGCCTTTGCTTGAGGGTTATTTTTGCCTTCGTTACCGAAGATTGTTTTACCACGAAGAGCACGAAGGGAGGAAAATGATTATCCGAACCCTTCGTGTCCTTCGTGGTGAAATCTGAGTTTGCCTTTTATTTATCCACCCAGGCGCGGCTCAGGCCGGCGCCCCAAGGCTCGAAGTCGCCGCTGCCGTTGGTGACGAAGCTTTTCACATGGTCGCGGAAAGTAAAAAAGCGCGGCGTGAAGCCGATCGGGAAGATCGGCAAATCCTGAACCACTTTGGTGACTATTTGCTTGAACAGCGCGCGCCGTTTGTCTTGATCGATCTCGCTTTCTGCCTTGCGCAGGAGCGCGTCGTATTCCTTGTCGCAATAACCGCTCTCGTTGAGCCGGCGCTTTCTCGGGTCGGGCTCACAGGCATATTCTTCATACGCCGGTAACGGATCCGGGTAGTCGCTGCCGCCGGCGAGCTTGAACATATATTTGCCCTGGCGCCGGGCTTCGAGAGCGGAGGCGCGCTCCAAAATTTTCAGTTCGACTTTTACGCCGATCTTGCGCAACTGCGCTTGAATGACCGCGCCTTCGACGTCGGCGACTTCGCCGCGGTTGCCCATCAACTCCAGGGTCTCGCCCTTGTAGCCCGATTCCTTTAACAATGCTCTGGCCTTATTGATGTCATATTGAGCCGCGGGAATATCGAAATACCAATGGTGCCCTTTGGGAAACCGTTGGTCGCCGATCTCCGCCAGACCGTGATAGGCTGCTTGCATGATTTCCTTGCGATCGAGAGCGTGAGCGATCGCTAAGCGCAATTTCTTATTATTAAACGGCGGATCAAAGACGTTAAACTCAAGATTGCGCGCACCGGCGCGCGCGGCTTTAGCATAGCCCACGCCTTTGATCTTGCCCTCGACAAGCTGTTGCACCCATTCGTAGGGTGTCCGCTCGATGATATCGACGTCGCCGGCCTGCAGCGCGGTGAAGCGCACGGTGGCGTCGCCGATCTCTTTCATGATGACGCGATCGACGTAAGCTTTATGGCCCCAGTAGTCGTCGTGGCGATCGAAAACGATGCGCTGGCCGGGCAGCCATTCGACAAACTTGAAAGGACCGGTGCCGGCAGGAAAAGTCGCCGGCTTTCTGATCCCCTCGGCCAGAGACTCCTTTGGTATCGCCGAGAACGAGCGAATCTCGGTGAGCACGGTGAGGAACAGGGCGTTGTGCTGCTTCAGGTGAATTCTCAGAGTGTGTTTGTCGACGACCTCAGCTCGTTCCACCGCGCTCAATTCTTCCAAACCGTAAGCGCCATTTTTCGGATTCAAGGTGTAATCGATCGCGAACTTGATATCGTCGGCCGTCAGCTCCGCGCCGTTGTGAAATTTGACTCCACGGCGCAGTTTGAAGGTGTAAGCTTTTCGATCTTTAGAAATTTCCCAAGATTCGGCGAGGCGCGGTTGAACCGCGCCTTTCAAATCTTTGGCCAGCAACGGCTCGTACATGAGCTCGCGAATCCGCGCCTCGGTCGAGCTGGTGTTGACCAATGGATTCATTATCGCAAGCTCCTTGCTGATGGCCAACGTGATCGTGCCGCCGCGCTTGGGCGGCGCCGCGGCGCCGTAAAGCAGCGACGCCGCGCCGAGAAATAACATGAGACACAGATTTAGCAGCGCCAATTTTTTCATATACCCTCCGTTTTCAGCTAGGACGGGAACAGTTTTTTACCACGAAGGCACCCTTCGACGTTGCTCAGGCCAGGCTCCGGACACGAAGGGTTCCGGTAAGGGCGAAGTATTTTTCGCCCCTACCTTGATCCGAACTTTCGTGTGTTTCGTGATTTTCGTGGTAAATCCTATCTTGCGCCCTGCCATAAAATTTACGCCGTTGCCGGTTTTCGCTTATACAGTTTATCGATAAAGCCTGAGTTGTCGAGCTCGCGCAGGTAATGCAAGTCCCAGAGCGCCATGGGGCTCAACTGTTTGGCTGCGGGCGCCTTGATGCAGCCAAGCTCATAGGCATTGATGATCGCCTGGGCATCGGGATAAGGCTTGCTCGGCATGCGTTCAAGGCGACTATATTGGTAGTCTTCGCCGGTTCGCTTGTTCAAGCCGTCCAAGATTTTTTGGGTTTTTTGCCGCTGTGTCTTGGCGAAGTGAATACCCAAGACCAGCGCTTTGACGAGCCGTTCGCCCAGTCCCTTTTTCTTATGCAGTACCGTGTATGAGGTCGTCAACGTCGGCCCGTTGATCATTGGTAGAGGGCCGAGCGGCAGGATGTGCATGCCGAGTTCTTTGTAGCGCTCGCCGCTGGAGACGAAGCGGGCGTCGGCGCGGCGCGATTTCAACGCTTCAAACTGCTCATCGGAGCTTTCGCTTTCGACCCACTTCACGTCGTCGATGCTCATGCCGGCGCGGATGAGATACATCATATGATTGCCGCGACCGTGGTGAAAACCGCCCTCTCGTCCTTCCATCGGCGTGTCGGCGATGCGTTTGCCGCGCAAATCATGCAGGGATTTGATCGGCTCCCATGACGCGATGCTGGCGTTCTGCCCATTCACCGGCGAAGCGATGCTGACGATGGGCTTGCCCTGGACGACCAAAACGTAAGGCGTCAAATGATCGCCAGAGATAAAATCTATCTCACCTTTGAACAAAGCGCGCTCGGCATCCGGCGGCATGGCGCAATATTTGAAACTGACCAGTTCGAGCCCGGCCTTTTCCCAGATGCGCGCCTTCTCCATCACCTCCCAGATCGGCAGATGACTGCCCGAACGATAAACCCCGCGAACTTTAATTCTGCGCTGTGCCATGTAATCCCCCTTTGTCGTTTCCGTGTTTGCAATCTCGCTTCGTTACTATTCGCTGCTGTGGTTATCCGAACCTGTCGATCCACGCGGCGAAGCAATTTTCTTGCCACGAAGGACACGAAGGGTTCGGATGATGAAAACTCCGAACTTCGTGCTCCCTTCGACTGTGCTCAGGGCATGCTTCGTGTCCTTCGTGGTGAATGTTTTCTTCTCATTTGATTGCGGCAGTGCCGGCTAGGCTGCCTCTGCTTTTGCCGTGCAGAAGGGATGCTTGCCGCCCATTTGGCAGGCTACGCCTTGGCTTGCCAATGCAGCTTCGTAGTCGCCATGGATCGCCGGGTCTTCCTCTTCATACTCGATTTGATCGCCGCCTTCTTTGACGCTCTTGTAAACATACTGCTTGCCGCCGGCCTTGGGTTTGTCGCTGCCCCAGCCGATGGCCAGAAATAGCACCGAATCTTTTCCCGTGTTGAAATGTTGGTGAAACCACATTTCCGGCGGCACGAATATGCTACCGGGCTCCCAATCGATTCTTTCGATCGGATTCCCTTGCTGCCACATGAGCGAGTAGCCGTGGCCTTTTAAGATGAGTACGTGGATGCCCGGGCCGTGGCGATGGCCCTTTTTATAGGTTCCCACCGGCCAGAACGAGCTGTGCGATTTCATCGTGCCGTTGACTAGCGCGAAGCCTAATGATTTCACGCCGATCCCTCTGCCGCCCTCGTTCATCTGGCAGGCCATCACATCGGCGACGAAATTGGTTTGCCAGCGCCGCTGATCGATTTTCCGATCCGACTCGCGGAAATATCCCTCTTCCGCGTTGAATCGGTCGTCGAATACAAACGGATTGTCAAAGACGAATTTATGATTATCGAAACTGTCGATCACCCGCGGCGCGCTGGTCATGGCGACATAGCGCGCCGGCTCGGTGCCGGAGACGTTGAAGTGCTCGTGCCAGGCGTTCATCGGAATGGCGAAATAACTGCCGGCGTGCCATTCGAAGGTCTGCTTCTTGGCCGCATCGAGCCACACCGAAGTGGCGCCCTGTCCTTTGAGAATATAGATGGTCTCTTCGAACAGATGCTTGTGCGGCTTGAGCGATTTGCCGCGCGGGATCTCAGCCACGTAGGCGTCGTTAAAACCGCCGGTGCCTTCCAGGTTGATAATCGCCGCCGAGCCGTCGCCGCTGGACCTCCACGGCGCAAGCTCGACCTCGAAGAGATTCTTAACGAAGTAACCGCGCAGCGTCGGCAAACCCTCGGCCGCTTTCCACCGTTCGTAAGGCGATTTGTAAACTTCGGCTTGCTTGACCATTTCGCGCTCGGCGCGCACCATTATCGGATCCTTATCAGCCATGGTTCCATCCCTCGCGGCGATTCCTAAGAGCGCTTTCGCGTCTCGTGGATGAGCCAATAGCACAGCGGCCTGTCTAAGGAAAGATAGCTGATGCAAGATAATTGGGGTCCGCGCAGATCGCTTATTTAGACCGCTTCATTAGCAGCGATCGCTCGGTGCGCTTGCGCGTGTCCTTGACGGCAGTTTCCGCGCTGCGCTAAGGTCAATTATTCATTCTAATAGGAGGAACATTTTATGGCTGAGTTGGCAACGCCGGCGCCGTTTAAGGTCGCCAAGATCAATCCACAGATGGTGAGCCGGGGCAAGAAAGGGCAGTCGCTGTTCCGGACCGATATTCTCGGCGCGACGGTTCAGGTGGTGACGGAGGGCGGCGAGACCAATCTGCACGCCCATGCCGGTAGCGATGCCACTTGGCTCGTGGTCGCCGGTCAGGCGACGTTTTATGGCGAAGGCGACAATATCGTCGCGAAGTTAGACAAGAACGAAATGCTCTTGATCCCGCGCGGCACGCCTTATTGGTTTGAAAGCAGCAGCAAAGAAGCGCTGGTGATCATGCGCTTTAGCGCCCGCGCGCAAAACACGGTGGACAAGCGCATCGACTACACCGAGCGCAAAGCCAAACCGCGCGAGGTTATTCCGGAAACATTCTTCGAGGGATGAGGCGCTGCGACGGTTCGAGTGAGTAGCATCGATCTCGGCGCGAGCTTATGCTGCCCTGAGCGCTTCGCGAGTCGACTGACAGGCTCTGCAATATTCCGCTTGCGGCGCGGTCGATCTGACTCACTTCGGTCTCATACCAACTGTTCAGACAGTCGAGTAAAGCGCCCCGGCTTTCATAGGCGGCTTGGTCGAGCCAATCGGTGTTGAGCTCGACTTCTACGAATGCTGGGGAGTTTTCGTTGCTTCGAGTGCAAATTTTGCGGCGGCCGGCCGAGCCGCAACGGCTTCCACGTTTCCGCAATTCCTGAAACGTGGAATTTCCCGCGCCGAGATTCAGACGCTTTCAACAATTCGAACGGCTTGAAGTTTTGCGACGCCTTAAGCGGGTCGATCCTTTCGGAGAAAGGTATTCGAAAAGATCAATAAACTAAGCCTCTTCGCGGGCGGGTTTTAACCCCGCCGTCAATTAAATTATCGCAAAGGGGATGCTCGCCCCCTTTGGAAACCCCATTTAATTATCCCCGCCTCAGGCGGCGGGGTTAACGTGGAATAGATATTTTTCAGGCGCCGCCCAATCTGTCACGGCTGTTAGCCATTTTCGATTTGTCAGTTGACACAACCATGGGCGTTTATTACCGTCATGCCGCCAGTCATGCTCTCGCGTGACAGCGAAGCGGTTAACGATGCTCATGCGGTGAACTGGCCAGTCGGACAGTCGGAGGTATACCGTGAAATTCAATTTCGCCAAACTGTACGTTATCCCGGTCGCGTTGCTCGTGCTGATGGTTGGCACGCTCAGCGCTCACGCCGCGTCGGCCAACCCGACGCTCGCAAAGGCTAAACAAGAGGCCGAAGCTAAAGGATTCATCTTTGTAACCAGTCAAGAAGAGATCATCGCCAACGCCAAGAAAGAGGGCAAGCTGCGCGTCATGGGATCGCAATCGCCGGCACGGATAATTACGTTCGCATGATTCAAGAGATGAAGGCGGGCATGGCCAAGAGCTGGGATGTCAACTACGTCGCGTTCGACATGTATCCAGAGTACCTGCCGTTCCAGAAAAAATTTGACATTCTGGGCATGGCGCAACAGGGAGTGCTGCAAATCCTGCAGAAGATGATCGATCCGGTCAATCGCCACGTGGTGGTCGTGGCCAGCGATCTCCAGGTCGTTGCGTTCAATAAGAAGCAACTCGCGCCGGAAAAAGTTCCCAATACGTGGGAAGGATTTCTGCGCGAAGAATTTAGCGGCAGAAAATTCATGCTCGACATCCGCCCCAAGGACGTGGCGTCGCTCATACCAGCTTGGGGAATGGAAAAGACGATGGACTTCGCCCGCAAACTGGCGGCACAAAAACCGGTGTGGATCAGAGGCAACAGTCGAGCGCTGACGATGATTCAATCGGGCGAATACAGCGCGCTCTTCGGTCCCAACCTGTCGGTCGCCATGCGGGTGGAGAAAAAAGATCCGAACATCGGCTACAAAATCCTCGAGCCCGTGCCAACCCGGCTGAACGAAGCCCAAAGCGTGCTCGGCGCGGCGAGCAATCCCTACGCCGGTCTTTTATGGCTGGAGTTCTTATGCTCTCCGGCGGCTCAAGCGATCATCGATCAGTATGAGCCCTATGGCGCATCGCTGCTTATTCCCGGCACGGTCCAGGAAAAGGTTGCGCGCGGACTGAAACTGTCCATCATCGACTGGGAACATGTCACCAAGCTGGAAGACTATCAAAAGAAAATCACCGAGGCGTACGGCTTTCCACGGGCTGATGCGAAATAGATTCCAGAATGGGTTCAGCCTGGCGCGGGTTGCAATAAAAAAATTCGAGTTGTCGGTGGCTGCTCCCGGTTTCCCGGGTCCTTCGCGTCGATGTGGCTATTCCGCCGCGCCATGCTGAACTGCGAGCCGCTACCGACCCGTTTCGTCTCGAAGGACGAGCTTGAGGCGATCATCTCACCCGCGGCGATTACGAAAGCGGGCACGTACATCGTCACGCTCAAGTGCGAAGGAGAAGCGTTCCCCGAGTCCCATCGCGCCCATCTGGCGGCGGGCTTTAAGCAATAGCGAGTTGCGTTATCGGGGACACCGAGTGCCGACAAATAAACACAGATAGTCGCTTCCTTGACGTCCGACCTGGTCATCTTACTCTCTCCGTTTGCTACCTTCGAGATTCCAAATTCACTCTTGCAAATGTGCTGAGTAAGCTTGCCGGCCAGCGCACGACAGACGCGACGCCCCTTGCTCGCATATGGCTCGCGGAACGGCTGGAACGGGAACTAAAAACGGACTGACCCAGCGCGGAAAACCGGCAAGGGCACCATTGCCGCGACACTAAAGAAGCTTTTCTGAAGAATAATTCCGGGGACACAAAACCATTTTTCATGATATCGCTTTGAGTCGTCGTCCTGCTTTTCGCCAATGCAAATCACGCTGGGTTAATTTTGCGGCGTGAGCCGCCAGCGGCCGTAGGCGACGAACGCTGAGAGGATTCCAACCACTAGCGGGAACAGCGCCATCGGGATATCACCGGTCATCAGTGTGACCACCGTGGCACCGATCATGATGATCACCAGGCCGGCGGCGGCCAGCGGTGTCAGGCCCGGCCGAATGCGCAGGAGCCACGGGAGGATCACGCCGATCGCACCGAGCACCTCGCACACACCGATGAAGCGCAGAAATAAACCGGGCATCGGCATCTGCTTGGTCATTTCTTCGATCGGCAGGATTAGTTTCATGCCACCGGCGAATAAAAAGAGGGCGGCGAGAAGAGCTTGAGCAATCCACAGTGCAACGTTCATGATCGGTTTCCTCCGCGGCGATTCGCCGCCGATTCCGGTCAACATTGTTTTCGCGCAGTCCTGCCATTTTCTCGTTCGTCGAGTTCTATCGTCCTTCTGCCAACCTCTAGCCGCCGGCCATGGCGCCGACAATCATAAAAGGCTCGGCGCCGGTCGCAATCGCGTCGGGCAGCGGCGCGTCGGGCGGTTCATGGGATAGATCCTGCTCGCAGGCGAAGAAGCGCACCAACGCGCGGCGCCGCTGCGTGACATGGTCGCGGATCGTGCCGCGCAACATCGGATAGCGGGCCTCGATCGCGTCGAGCACCGTGCGCTGCGTGACTTGACCCTCGACGTCGAGCGTCACCTCGCCGTCGACTTGCGCGAGCTTGCGCAGATGTGGCGGCAGCGTGACTCGGATCATGGCAGCGTTTGGACTTCGACGGACACCACAGCCGGAAGATCTCGGACGATAGGCGCCCAGCGGTCGCCGCCGTTGGCCGATACGTACACCTGGCCGCCGGTGGTGCCGAAGTACACACCGCACTTATCGAGCGTGTCGACGGCCATCGCGTCGCGCAACACGTTGACGTAGCAGTCGCTTTGCGGCAGGCCTTTCGTCAGCGCTTCCCATTCGTTGCCGCCGGTGCGGCTGCGGTACACGCGCAGCTTCCCGTCGGGCGGGAAATGCTCCGAGTCGCTCTTGATCGGCACGACATAAATCGTGTCCGGCTCGTGCGCGTGCACGTCGATCACGAAGCCGAAGTCGGTCGGCAAGTTGCCGCTGATCTCGTGCCACGAATCGCCGGCGTCATCGCTACGCATGACGTCCCAGTGCTTTTGCATGTACAGCACCTCCGGACGTGACCGGTGCATGGCGATGCGGTGGACGCAGTGGCCAACCTCCGCGGTCGGATTGGGGATGTAGAGCGAATGCAGTCCGTGGTTGATCGGCCGCCAGGTTTTGCCTGCGTCATCGGTACGGAACGCACCCGCCGACGAGATCGCGATAAAAATCCGGTTCGGGTTGCTCGGGTCGAAAAGGATCGTATGCAGGCACATGCCACCGGCGCCCGGCGCCCAGGCGGGGCCTGAGCCGTGGCCGCGCAGGCCTGAAAGCTCTTGCCAGTTCTGCCCGCCGTCGGTCGAGCGGAACAACGCGGCGTCTTCAACCCCGGCGTAAACAATATCCGGATCGGTGAGCGAGGGTTCAAGATGCCAGACGCGCTTGAACTCCCACGGATGCGGCGTGCCGTCGTACCACTGGTGTGTGGTGAGGGGTTTGCCGGTTTCAGGGGAGGTGTCGTAGGCGAACTTGTTGCTCTCGCCCTTGGGCGAGCCATCTGGAGCGGTGGTCGGTTCGCCGGGTGGTGTTCCGGGTTGGTGCCATGTCTTGCCGCCGTCATCGGAGCGTTGAATGATCTGCCCAAACCAGCCGCTAGACTGCGACGCATACAGCCGATTCGGCTCAGCGGGCGATCCCTTGAGGTGGTACATCTCCCAACCGGCAAAATGCGGGCCGCTAATATCCCAGCGTTCGCGCTTTGCGTCCGACGTAAGAATGAACGCGCCCTTGCGTGTTCCAACCAGTACCCTTACTCCACTCACAACTTACTCCTTCCTGAACTTAGAGGTCTGCGCACTAAGCTTCTTTACACCGGCGTCGCGCCTGTCGCAATCGGAGCTCGAGCATATTCCCGGTTGATCGTTTCGATCGTTCAATTTGTTGTTGACCACGCTGGTTTCAGCGTGGAACCGTTATATGGGGTTTCCAAAGGGGGCGAGCATCCCCTTTGCGATAATTCAATTGACGGCGGGGTTAAATCCCCGGCCGCGAAGTGGCTTCGTTTATTGTACGACGAATGAACGGACGAGTTTAGGACAGAGAAAAAAAACCAATCGGCAGCCATTTCAAGCTTATTTTAAACGACCAGTGATCCTCGGTCCGTGATTCTGGCTGAGTGGCGACGACTCCGAGCATATGGTTTCCACTGGTTTTGCTCGCCTCCGTCAAGTAAGAAAGACAGGGATGCGTGGGGGCTCGCATAACGCTCATTACAATCTTTTAGCTTTCCGTCTTTTTTGCCGTATCTCTGTTAAATGATCATATCAAATAGCAATCACAGCCGGAAAATATTTCTGCAGGGCAACAATTAGTTCGTTGCACAACAAGGGAGACTAAGATGTTTCGTCGTGTCGATCTGCCCGCGCGGGTTCCTGGGAGACTGCTACTGCACAGCATGCCAGGTCGCTATGAAGCGTTAGAGAGTGTATGGAATGAGGTGAGGATCGAAGCGGTCCATGCCATCGTGTGTTTAGCTGAAAAGGACGAGCTTCGCGAAAAATCTTCCGAGTACGCTCAGTCACTTGATGATGGCGCTGTGCCCTGTTTGGTGCTTCCTTTCGAAGTTCCTGACCGTGGCGCAGCCGAGGACCGGGACGCCTTCTGGGCGCTTGCGGGCGACGTAGCGACGCGTTTGCAGTACGGAGAAGCGGTGCTGATTCATTGCGCGGGCGGCGTGGGCCGCACCGCGATGCTTGCGATCTGCGTGCTGCTCGCCCTCGGTGAACCGGCGAGCGACGCGCGGGGCGTGGTCTCGCGGGCGGGGTCGACTATTGAGACAGCTCCCCAGAGTAACCTCATTTCGTGGTGCGCCGCGAAAGTGAGTGTTA
>JAERMN010000323.1 GCA_016844625.1 Deltaproteobacteria bacterium | reverse complement strand
TGTGCCGTTTCGCTGGGTGTTTCAGCAATTGGGCGGCATCGCCATTGGCCATGATTTCCAAATCAAGTTCGTCGCTAGCGACCAAGAGGCGTTTCACACGCTGCTCGACAAGACAGCGGCGGCGGCGATCGTGCCGCGCCCCTATGGCTTCGTCGCAGAAGACAAGGGGTTTCATCGCCTGCGCGATTGGAACGACAGGGTCGACGATCCGTTGCCGATCACCATCGAGACGACGCAGAAGCTCTTCAGCGAGCGAGAAAAAGATTTCACCGCCTTCTTGGCCGCGCACCGCGAAGGAATTCTCTACGCCAAGGCAAATCGCGAGAAAGTCGTGCAGCTGCTCATCGACAAATTCGCCCACTATCGCTCGCTCGCCGAGAAGACGTTTGACGATTATCTCTGCTACATGGATGAGACGCTGACCGTCGACGTAAAGCAGCTGACCAAACTGCTCGCACAGGTTGGGCTCGACTCGACCGCGACCGCGCGGCAAGTGGCGGCGGGGTGGCTAATTCCCGGCGCGCTGCGGCCGTAGGCGAGTGGCGAAGAATAAGACGGTTCTCGCGCCAAGCGTGTCCTGAGCGAAGACGAAGGGACGCAAAGGCGCCAAGCAAGGAATCCTAAGGCAACCGGGCGGTCGTCCCTACAGGTCGAGAGGCAATGGCTGCAATAGAAGTTGAAACCAGTGCTATTTATCCTCCTGTTCCAACGTCAGGGTTGATCCAAGCGGGTTTTTCTAAAAGCTTCGAGGCCTGGCAAAAACGCCTCATTTCTTGCTATATATCCGCTGGGTCGGCATCGCCCATAGGAAGTTTGTTATGGCTAAATCGTGCCGGCTGGAAGCTGTAGACAAAGATTGGAGTCATGGAGTATTGGAATGCTGGGTAGGATGCGTCGTACTTCGTGTTCGCGGTTCGTGATCGTGGCTCTGGGGTGCGCGAATTGCAATCGACGGTGCGCCCGATAAAGCACAGAGCATTTTGAGATAGTAGACTGACAGTGAAAACGATAGGGAGGAAACTATGCCAGGCATAATCGATGCGGACACGCATATTTCAGAAGGCGAGGCGATGTGGGCGATGATGGACAAGGAGATGCAGCCACGCCGACCGGTGTTATTGAAAAGTCCGGAGGACACGCTTTACGGCCCGCGCAACGCTTTTTGGCTGATCGACGGCAATATCTTTCCAAAGCCCAACGGCAAGGGCAGCTTCCGCTTGATCACGCCGTCGGCGTCGAAATTAGAATTATCCCGCGGCGACATTCATCTGCCCTATCGCGAGATGACCGACATCCCTGGCCGGCTGCGCGATATGGACAAGCTCGGCGTCGATACGCAAGTTGTGTTCCCGACGCTATTTCTTATTTACATCACCGACGATGCCGCTCTCGATATCGCCATGGCGCGCGCCTACAACCGTTTCATTGCGCAGGCCTGCGCGAAATCGGGCAGCCGCATGCGCTGGGTAGTCGTGCCGCCGCTGCATTCCGTCGAAGAATCGGTGAAGGAAATCCGATGGGGCAAGGACAATGGCGCGGTGGGCGTCTTTTTCCGCGGCATCGAAGGCGAGCGCACGCTGGACAATCCGTATTTTAATCCGATTTATCAAGCGGCCAGCGATACCGGTCTACCCATTCTGATCCACACCGGCGCGGGCTGCCCGTTGTTTATTAAGTTGTTCGACGTCGAGCGCAATCACACCTTTGGCCATAGCCGGGTGCAGCCGCTGTTTGCTTTCCGCGACCTGATCGCCAATAAGATTCCCGAGCAGTTTCCCAAACTCAAGTTTGGTTTTATTGAAGCGTCCGCCGGTTGGGTGCCGTTCATGCTGCATATCATCAAGCGGCTGTTCCGTGAGAAGTGGAAGTTTTCATCGGACATCGACATGTTTCGTGAATATCGCATCTTCGTCGCCTGTGAAGCGGATGAAGATGTGGATTACATCTCGCGGTATACTGGCGAAGATCATTTGATCATCGGCTCGGATTATGGCCACCAAGACCCGTCCGAAGAGCGCCAACTGGTCGCCGCCATGCGCGCGCGCGAAGATATCCCGCCGGCGCTGACGGACAAGATTTTCTTCGAGAATCCGAAGCTATTATACCCGTTAAACTAACCCGGGCGTAAAAGTCGGTCATCCTTTCCACGCTCGATTTACTCTCAACCCTCTGCCGCGCGCGGGAGAGGGAAGGGTGAGGGCTCCGTCCGGCACTGGAGAAAAAACATGCGAAACAAAATCGAGACAAAGCGCTGGCAAACGGGCGCTTCCTTGTCACTTGCCGTCGCCCTGGTGGCGTGCGGCGTGCAGCTGAATTCAAAAGTCGCTGGCGCCCAATCCCTGCAAACCGTCAACATGGCGATTCCCTCCCGAAGCTTTCAGATGGTGATCTATCCGGTCGCCCAGCAGAAGGGCTACATGAAGGAAGAAGGCATCGATTCGCGGGTCATCTTCGTTGCTCCGACCACGAGCATCCAGGCGATGCTCGGCGGCGATGTTCATTTTACCGGCGCCGGCAGCAGCGCGCTAGTGAGCGTCGCGCGCGGCAACACACCGCTCAAAGTCGTGGTGGCGACCAACGACCGGGTATTGCAATGGGTTGTCACCAAACCGGAAATCACCAGTCCGAAAGACCTCAAGGGCAAGCGCATCGCGACCACCGGAGTCGCCGCCATCGCAACCTTTATGGCGAAACAGGTTCTTACTAAGCATGGACTGGATGGCAACAAGGATGTGACTTATCTAGATGTTGGGCAGGGCAATCAACTCGCGGCGCTGCTCGGTGGTGGCTTCGACGCCGCGATTCTCAGCGTCGAGCAGCGTTATGTCGCATTGGACAAAGGCATGCGCGAGATGTTTTTTATGGGCAACGAGGTGAAAAACTCCTGGGGCACGCTCGCCACCACGGACAAACTGATAAAAGAAAATCCCAAGATGATCAGCGGCTTCGTGCGCGCGACGCTCAAGGCGCTGCGCTACATTCGCCAAGACAAGGAAGGCACGATTTCGGCGATGCTGAAATTCTCCAACGTGTCGCGCCAGCAGGCGACGCGGGTCTACGACGATATCATCGGCACCTTTACGCGCAACGGCGCCGTGGATGATGAGACTCAACGCAACGATCTCAACATCATCCGTCAGGTGGTCAACACCAATGAAACGCTGGCCAATGCGAAAGGCTATGATTTCAGCTTCGCCCTGGACGCCGATCAGCAGCTCAATAAGATCGGCTGGAAGCCGTGACGCCACGCCGCGGTTTAGGTTTCCGGGTTCCGGGTTTCGAGTTAAGTAGGGTGCGCTCCGCGCACCGGCCGATTGCTTTCCGCGCAACTACATACTGTCGGATTCCTGCCGCCGTTCGATTTCTCACGAAGAAACGGAGGATCGAATTGACGAGAACCGCCAGAATCGCTAGAATCCGCTACAAGTTTTCGACAGGAAGAGACTTATGAAGCAAAGCGGTCAAAGAAAAAATTATCGAGTGGACGTGTCCAAGCTTCGTCGAGCTCAAAAGTGCCTTGGGACTCGGACAGAAACTGAAACGATCGATAGAGCTTTAGATCTTGCAGTCGACGAGGCAGAACTTGCGAAGGCCCTAAAACGGCTCGTGGAGAAGGGGCGAGGGCACTTCGTCGATGCCACCTCAGATTAGTCGTAAAGTTATCTACGACACCAACATATACATCGGTGCCATACGCGGCGGAGTTCACAGTTCAGAGTTCGATTTGCTGCGCCATTCCCTCCCTTTTACATATCTTTGTTCCGTTGTTTCCGCAGAACTCCATGCTGGCGCCATCGATTCGCTAGCCTTGAGACTTACGACGCCATTTGTGTTGCTGTCAGAGCGTGTGGGTCGGGTTGTGACGCCGAGTCACCGTTCGTGGAGCGAGGCTGGGCGGATTCTTGGGCGGATCCGCAAGGAAGAACCGCGATTCCGATCTAAGCTTCCTGCACTATTCAACGATGCATTGATTGCACTTTCCGCCAGTCAGATTGGCGGCGCTGTTTGTACGAGAAACAAAGAGGATTTCGAACTGCTTCGGCGCTATCGGAAATTCGAACTTGAACTCTTCACGGACAAGGTCTAGACAAACATATTTGGAATTTTCGCTTGGATTTGGTTTACGGAATCGGGGAAAGATGCCTCGCGCAAAGACGCAAGCACGCCAAGTTCGGAGAAATTGATAAATATTTTTTTCTTTGCGCTCTTGGCGTCTTGGCGCGATAAATTTTCTTGAAGTCGTTCTGTTTAACATTTCGAAGTTAAGAATTTAACGGCGCCGTCGACGAGGAAACCCAGAGAAACGATCTCAACATCATCCGTCAGGTCACCAACGCCAACGAAACAATGCCCAACGCCAAGGGTTACGAATTTAGCTTCGCGCTGGAGGCGGACCAGCAGCTGAATAAGATCGGCTGGAAGCCGTAGTTTTGCGCATAGAAGTGCGGTCAGACTCCAACCGCGCTATAGGAGAGATGAGCATGGAGCAGGAGAATAATCAGAAAAAGCTAGCCGTGCTGATCGACGCGGAAAATACTCAAGCGTCGATCATTGATGCCCTGTTGGCAGAGATCGCAAAATACGGCATTGCCAGCGTCAGGCGCATCTACGGCGACTGGACCACGACTTTGTTAAGAGGGTGGAAGGATGTG
>JAERMN010000034.1 GCA_016844625.1 Deltaproteobacteria bacterium | reverse complement strand
ATTGGGGAAGCGATCCGCCGCACCCACGAAGAAGAATCGATCAGTTCGCTATTCGTTTAGCGATAGGAGGTAAGTTCCTTGGAAACTCTTGAAATAAAAGTCGACCCCCGTGACAAGAAACACAAACGTGACGCCAGGCGTTTACTGCGCGGCGGTAAAATTCCCGGTGTGCTTTATGGACCGAAAACCCAAGCGGTGGCGCTGGAGCTCGACAAACGCGAGTTCACCAGCCGAGTGGCGGGTCTAGAAGGCTCTCATCTGGTGCGCTTGAAGTCATCCGCCGCCTCCCTGGCGGAAAAAGTCGCCCTGGTTAAAGATATGCAGTACCATCCGATCAGCGGCGATGTGATTCACGCCGATTTTTACGAAGTCGATTTGACCGCGAAGATTCAGGTTCATGTGCCGCTCCATTTCGTCGGTAAAGCTATCGGGGTAACCCGCGGCGGCATACTGCAACCGAACGTGCGTGAAATTGAAGTCGAATGTTTGCCGTTAGACATCCCGGAGTTTTTTAACGTCGACGTGAGCGCGCTGGATATTGGCGACTCCGTGCATGTTGAAGAGTTGCAGATGCCAGAGGCTGTCACCGCGGTCTCTGAATTGGATCTCGCATTGGTTTCCGTGGTCACGCCGACCGTTGAAGAGGCTCCGACGCCAACACCGGCGCCGGTTGAGGGCGCGGTGGCAGCGCCGGCGGCGCCGGCGGCGCCGGAAGCGAAGAAGGAAGGCGAATAGCCATTCCCGGTATTCTCCCGGCACCCGAGTTGTGATCGATGAAGTTTGTCGTCGGTCTCGGCAATCCTGGGGATAAATACCGCGGCACGCGACATAATCTCGGATTCTTAGTCGTTGACCGGCTCGCCGAGCAGAATAACATCGCGCTAGACCGAGAACTTTGCGACGCATTGGTTGGTGCAGGATTCACGAACGGCGAGAAAGTAATCGTAGCCAAACCGCAAACTTTCATGAACCGCAGCGGTGCGGCGGTCGAAGGCTTACTGCACGAGTTTGGTGGCACGGCCACCGATCTCGTGATTGTCTACGATGACTTGGATTTGCCTTTTGGCCGGATTCGCATTCGACCCCACGGCAGCGCGGGCGGCCACCGCGGCATTGTTTCCATCATGGAAAATTTGGCCGACGCGCCCTTTTCCCGGGTACGAGTCGGCATCGGGAGGCCGCCAGAGGGAAAAGATGCGGTTGACTATGTGCTGGAACCGTTTAGTGGCGACGAGATGAGTCATCTGAGCGTGGTCATCGACCGTGCTGCGGCCGCGGTGCAATGCCTGTTGCGCGACGGTGCCGAGCGCGCCATGGAGGTTTTCAACCGGGCGCAATGACCAGCGTCACATTGTAAACGGCTGATCGCTATGTTAGAAACTACGTCTTATTGTGGAGGGCAAACATACCGTGACTCTATATGAAACCCTTTTCGTGGTTCATCCCGAAAAAGGGCCGAGAATGAAAGAATTCATCGAGAGGTTCAAAAAGGTCATCGAAGGTCAGGACGGCAGCATCACCGATATCGATGAATGGGGCGCTCGTGATCTCGCTTATCGGATCGAAAAGCAAGCGCGCGGTTATTACACTTTGATCCGCTATAATGGCACCGGCCGCGCTGTCGAAGAACTGGAGCGCAATCTCAAATTGACCGACGGCATTTTGCGCTATTTGACCGTGCGCGCTGACGCCAGCACACCGACCATAAGTCCTTCAGCACCCCGGCCTTATTCCGATGAGTCGCGGCGGTATCCCGATGATCGGGGGCGGCATTTCGATGAACCGCGGCGGCAACCCGATGAGCCGCGGAGGCACCCCGATGAGAGCGCGCCTAAGGTCGAGCCTTCCGCCTAGTTATTTTACAATCGGGTTATGGCCGCGGCGGCGCGCCGCAGGTTCAAGGTGTTGTGAAGCCGATGCAAAGCTGGTTTTCATTGATAGCCCGATTAGAAGGGCGAGATGTGAGTTTGCCCCTAGCTTCAATTAGGAAATCAGGGGGTCTGAAGTGAATTCGGAGAAAGAGGTAGCTTAGACTATGGCACAGTTCGAACGGAGCGCGAGACCGAACCGGGAAAGATCCGACGACGACAGAGGCGGACCGCGCCGCCGGCCGATGTTTCGGCGTAAAGTCTGTCGTTTTTGCGCCGACAAATCCCTCAAGATTGATTACAAGGATCTCCGCACGCTTACTCAGTTTGTCACCGAGCGCGGCAAAATGACGCCGAGTCGGATCACCGGAAACTGCGCGCGCCATCAGCGCTTGCTGACGGCCGCGGTGAAGCGAGCGCGCAGCGTGGCGCTGTTGCCCTTCACCACTGCCAATAACTAAGAACCTTTTCGGTCCAATCCTATGCAGCGGCTGGAAGTCGTTAGCAAGTTTGTTTTGGCTATGGCCGCCAGCGTTGTCCTCTTTATGAGCGGCATCGGTTTGCCTCCGCTGGGGTTGGTCCTGCTACCATTGGTTGCCCAGCCCGTGCTGATGTTCGGTTTCAAGTTTGGCATTGCCGGCGGCATTGGCGTGCTGTGTGTGGCGATCGTGCTGTTGGCTATTCTTGCCGGCGCAGAACTAGCGTTTATTTACGCTATCTTCGCGGTCATGGCCGGCATGCTGTTAACCTTGTTAGGCCGGCTTCGCGTCATTGAATATTTGGTTGCCGGGGTGGCGCTGGTGATGCTGGCGCTTACGGCAGGCTTGGCGCTGTTTTTTTTCGGTTCCTGGGGCGCGATGTTCAGCGATTTTCGCCAGGGCATGGTGCAGCAGCTCGATGCCGCCATGCGCATGCAGGAAAAAATCGGTTTCTCGCAGGAAAACTTAGCGATGCTGAAGGAGCGCACGCCGCAGATCATCGATATGATGCTACAAATTCTGCCGGCATTGCTGCTGTTGAGCTTTGCGCTTATTGTGTTGATCAATATTCTTTATCTCGGCCGGCGTTTTCCGGAACAGCGCGCCCAATGGTTCACGCTGGAGCAATTACGCGAATGGAAAGGGCCTGAGGCGCTGGTTTGGGGATTGCTTGCCTGCGGTTTTTCCTTGTTCATTCCCGATCTCGGCACGCTTGGCGTGGTCGCCTTGAATCTTTTGCTGGTGATCGGGGCGTTTTACTTCGCTCAAGGACTGGCGGTGATCGGCTTTTTCTTTCATAAGAACAATGTGCCGCGCTTTTTGCGCGGCTTGACCTACGTGCTGATTGTGTTTCAACAAATTTTTACGCTGCTGGTCGTCGGCCTCGGCTTATTTGACCTTTGGGGCGATTTTCGCCGGTTGAGCAAAGACAAGGCCGCGCCGAGCCAAGCCGCTTAGTGGAGGTGTCATGGAAGTCATTCTAAAAGAAGATGTCGTCAATCTCGGCAAGATCGGCGAGCTCGTGCGAGTGCGCGACGGCTATGCGCGCAATTACCTGCTGCCGCGAGGCCTGGTGCTGGAGGCTAATAAGAAGAATCTGAAAACCTTCGAGCACCACAAAAAAATCGTCGGCGATCAGAAGCAAAAGATCCTCCGCCAAGCCCAGGCGGTGGGCGATCAGTTAAACGGCGTGTCGTTGGTGATCCCGATGAAAGTTGGCGAAGAGGGTAAGCTCTTCGGCTCGGTGACCAACATCCACATCGAAAAGGCGCTCAAGGCGAAAGGCTTGAATGTCGATCGACGTAAAATTCAGCTCGCCGAGCCGATCAAAAACGCCGGCGAGTACAATGTGCCGGTGCGCTTGTCGGGGGATATCACGGTGCCGCTCAAGGTGTCCGTGGTTTCCGACGCCTAACGATATTTCATTTACCGAGGGTTTCCTTCAGTAGGGTCCGATTGGGATTCCGATTGGGATGATACGCTGCGGCGTCTCATCCCATTTTTTTGAGCGTGAACCAGTTCCAGCGCGCCGCGGCGTTGCGCCTTGAGTGTCATGCTGCTAGCGTTTCGACGCGGCGATGGACAAGTCATTCTTTTCGACAAATCGCGATACCGATCGCGGCCGCTGGCTGATTCTCTTAGCCGCTATTCTTTGGAGCTTGGCCGGCGTCTTTATTAAGTTCCTCGATCTTCATCCGCTAACGATCGTTTTTTACCGCAGTTTGTTCGCGTCGTTGCTGTTTGCGCCGTTCTTGCGGCTGAACCAAGTTCATTTCAGCTTGGCGATCCTAGTTTCCGTGCTCAGTTACACCGCCGCGATCAGTGCCTTTGTCACGGCGAACAAATTGACAACCGCCGCCAACGCCATCGTGCTCCAGTACACCGCGCCCGTGTTTGTGTTTCTTTTTACAAGGTTGGCGTGGGGCGAGAAGATTTCTCGACTGAATAATTTTGCCCTGACGGTCGCGATGATCGGCGTTGCGATGATTTCTCTCGATAGCGCCGGCGAGCCCGAGATGGCCGGTGTGGTGCTGGCCCTGCTGAGCGGCGCGCTTTTCGCCGTTTACATGATTAACTTGCAGCGCACCAAAGAAGTGCACCTGGTCTATCTCACTTGGTTGAACAATCTGGTGTGCGCCCTGTTGCTCTTAATGGTGGTCACACCCCGGCTTGCGCTTTCGCTCGATCAGACACTGATCCTCGCGTTCATGGGCGTGGTGCAACTGGGCATGCCCTATTTTCTTTTCTCCAAGGGGCTCGAAACCGTTTCGTTGCAGGAGGCGTCGCTGATCGCGTTGATCGAGCCGGTGCTCAATCCGCTTTGGGTGGCGCTGGTAGTTGGGGAAATTCCCTCGGCGGCGACGCTGGCGGGCGGGGCGATGATTTTACTCGGACTCGGCGCGCGCTACCTCTGGCCGATGTTTGACAAGTCGGCGTAAGCAGCGCACACCGAATCGCGAAAGTGATCGGTTGGCGTTAACCCGAAACGCGCGAGCTACCTTGATGGCGGATGCGGTCGGCTTCTTCGGGCGGCAAGGACTTTAGGTCTTTACGCAGCTCGTAGTTGATATGCTGGATCGCTTCCGACGGCCCGGAACGATTGCCCATCAAAACCATGGCGTCCGGTCCGGTATTCTCCAGCTGGTAGAACGATCCGCCGGTGATCGTCGCCACCATGCCCGGCTTCATGACGGCTTTGCCGCCATCGGGGAAATGCATGGTGCACTCGCCGTCGATAACGTAAAAAGTTTGATCGGCGTTGTGGCAGTGCATGTCGTCCTTATCGCCGGGCTTGGGGTACACGTGCAGCCAAGAGTGAAAGCGGTTGGTGTTGAAAATCTTCTTGCGCTTGCCCTCGTCCTTGGCCATTTTGATCATATCCATGACTTCGATCGGCATAGTTCCTCCTCGTTATTGAATTAATTTTGTTCACCACGAAGAGCACGAAGGACACGAAGGGTTCGGATGATTAAAACTCCGAACTTCGTGCTCTTCGTGTCCTTCGTGGTGGATACGCGTCTCGCACACCACCCATGGCATAACAACGCAACACGTTGCTGTCAAATTACGCCGGTCCGCGGCTTAACATTCGAAAGAGTTTTGTGATAACTTTCGGGGCAAACAAATTCTCTCCTGAGGGGGCAATCATGTCGATGAACTGGGGAATGGCGAATCGTTTGGCGCGAATCATCAAATCAGACGGGCGGGCCGTCATGCTCGCCGTGGATCACGGCTACTTTCTCGGACCGACCAGCGGACTGGAAGAGCCGAGAAAAACCATCGAACCGTTGATGCCGCACGCGGACTCGATCATGTTGACGCGCGGCGTGCTACGCACGTCCGTGGACGCCAAGGCGGACAAGCCGATCGTGCTCAGAGTTTCCGGTGGCACGAGCATCCTTAAAGAATTGTCCAATGAAGATATTACCGTGTCGATCGAGGACTGCATTCGCCTGAACGTCTCGGCGATGGCGCTGTCGATCTTTGTCGGCTCGGACTTCGAAAAGGAAACGCTCGTCAGTCTCGCCAAGCTCGTCGACGAAGGCGAGAAGTACGGCATCCCCGTGCTCGCCGTCACCGCGGTCGGCAAAGACATGGCGCGCGACGTGCGCTATCTCGGCCTATCGTGTCGCATCGCCGCCGAGCTCGGCGCGCACATCGTCAAGACCTATTACTGTGACAATTTCGAAGAGTTGATCGGCAGCTGCCCGATTCCAGTCATCGTTGCCGGCGGCAAGAAGACCCCGGAGATGGAAGCGTTGGAGTTGGCGTACAACGCGGTCAAAGGCGGCGCGGTCGGGGTCGACATGGGCCGGAATATTTTTCAATCCGATTCGCCCGTGGGCATGATCAAAGCCGTGCGCGCCATCGTGCACGAGAATGTCTCGGTCAAGGAAGCTTTTAAAATTTATGAGAGTGAAAAAAATAGTAAAGCGAGAAAAGCATCCTGAGAAGTAAAGACATTTAACGGTTCATGAACATGCGCGTTGCGATGTACTACAACAACCGGGATGTTCGATTGGAGGAACTGCCAGTTCCTAAAATCGGACCGGGCGAACTATTGTTACGTACTCGCGCCAGCGGGATCTGCGGCAGCGATCTGATGGAATGGTATCGCATCAAGAAAGCGCCGTTGGTTCTAGGTCATGAGATCACTGGCGAGATTGTTGAAGTTGGTGACGGCGTCAATAATTTCCGCGCTGGCAATCGAGTGTTTTCATCGCATCACGTGCCGTGCGGTCAATGCCGCTATTGCTTAGCTGGCCATCAATCGGTTTGCGACTTGCTGCGCACGACGCATTTCGAACCTGGAGGCTTCGCCGAGTATATTCGAGTGCCGAAGATCAACGTCGAACTTGGCACGTTGCGGATTCCCGATACGATGACGTTCGATGAAGGCTCGTTCATCGAGCCCTTGGCTTGCGTCGTGCGGGCGCAGCGATTCGCGCGAACCAGCGCTGGCCAAACCATCCTCGTGATCGGTAGCGGAATATCGGGCTTACTGCACATTCAGCTCGCGCGCGCGCGCGGCGCGGCACGCGTTATCGCCACGGACATTAGCGAGTTTCGTTTGAATGCGGCCAAGCAGTTTGGCGCTGATGCGACGATTCACGGCGCTGAAGATGTGCCGGTGCGGCTGAATGAGTTGAACGGCGGCCGCTTGGCCGATGTCGTCATCGTTTGCACCGGCGCGTTGCCGGCGGCGCAGCAAGCGACCCAGTCGATCGATCGCGGCGGCACATTGCTGTTCTTCGCGCCCACGGCGGCGGGAGTCGATGTGCCGATTCCTTTGTTCGATTTCTGGCGCGACGAAATCAACGTCGTCACTTCTTACGCCGGCAGCGGCGATGATTTGAAGGAAGCGCTGGAGTTGATTCGCGATCGTAAGGTGCGCGTCGCCGACATGGTGACGCACCGCTTGCCGTTGGCTGAGGCAGGTTTGGGGTTTCAGTTGACGGCGAGCGGGCAAGATTCGATCAAGGTGATCATCGACCCGCTGCTTTAATTCGTTTCGAGTTGCGGATTTCGAGTCTCGGGTTTTTCAAGAAACTGTAGTCGACCACGTCGGCGACCGTCACGGGTTTGGTTACCTTGGCGCTTTCGCGGGCGAGGTCGATGAGCACCTGGACGGATTCCGGCTTGACGTGGGCGTCTTTGGTGAGAACGCGGTTGACGTGGCGAAACATTTCGGCGGCCATCTTGCGGTCGTTTACGCGCCACTGCTTCATCATTATGTTGGTGACCGCTTCGTGATTGTTTTTATCCCAGACAAATTGCAAACCACGCAGTGTGGCGCGGACCATGCGATAGACATCGTCGGGATTTTCCCGGATGCGCTTGTCCGAAGTACCGAAGCCGTTCTGGGGAAATTCCACCACGTCGCCGGCGAAGACAAGTTCGTTGTAACCTCTTTCCAGGGCAAAGATATTTTCGGGGACGGAGAGAAAGGATGCGTCGACGATGTTATTTTCCAGGACGGCGTAACGACTGGCGGCGGAGCCTCCCATGGGTAGCAGTGATACGTCTTTTCCCGGTTCCAAGTTGAAGTGGCGCAGCACTTTGTCAGCGATCAGCGTCGCCGAGCCGCCCGGCGAGCTGCCGGCGATTTTTTTACCTCGAAGCTGTTTGACGTCTTTGATGTCTTTGTTACCGATCAAAAAGAGCAGCGGCTTCGACACGGTAAAGAGTAGAACCTTCATCGGCTGGCCGCGCACCGCGGCGCCGATGGTGCCGGTGACCGCGCCGTTGTAATCGACGTCGCCGCTCAAAACTGCGGTGCTGGCCAAGTTAGCCGCCATGAAGATGATCTCCAAGTCGATGCCTTCGTCCTTGAAAAAGCCGCGATGAAGCGCGGTGTAGAGCGCGAGAAACGACACGTTGGTGGAGGAGCTGGCCAAGCGAACTTTTTTGAGCGTCTGGGGATGGCCGGATGTTGGGAGCAACAGTCCCAACGTGAGGACACTCACGAGAACGCAGCTATGAAAAGATTTGTGTCCGAGGATCATGTATGTCTCCGTTATTAGTTGCTGCCGCAAAAGCGAAAGTCCAGATGAGAAAAACAACCTGGATTCCCGTTTGCACGGGAATGACGGATAAGGCGCGATTGCGCGAGCTGAGCTGATTTGTCGTTGGCTATCAATCCAACTGGCTCCACTCTCGGAACTCTTCGAGCCCCAATTTTTGTAGTGTGTCCATGAACGGGCGGCCCGTGTGTTCGTGGCGGCCCGAGATCCGATAGTACTCATAAACCAAATCCGGCAGCCATTTCGCAATCGTGAAGCCTTTATATTTACCATCGGGGATTGGTTCCAAAAAGCGCGGGCCGACATCCTGCCAGTCATGCTCGGCGATCCAGCCGCGCTGGGTGCCGAAGACGCTTTGCAAAATTATCGCGCGGTGGCCGGCGTCAACCAGTTCATCCAAGCTCACGTCCCAACCGGTGGTCGCGTTGAGCGAGTCGAGCATGCTCTGCACGCCGTCGGGCGGTTTGTCATTCAAGGCGAACCAGCAGCCGCCCATCAGGCCGCAGGCTTGACGAACCTGCTCGGTGATCAGATGCGAGCTGGTCCAACCGTCGGGTTGGTTGGGATCGAGGGCGCCCCATTTCTCCCGATACTTTAGATCGGCGGGTGGTTCAGTGCCACCGGCGCCCTGGGGCTTCATGCCGCCGCTGGCGACTAGCTCGCGCAGCATCTGGCTCAACATCGGGCGCCACTCATGTTGCGCCGGTGTGCCGCCCTTGGTGTGGACCACCCAGTGTTTTGCCTCGCCGCCTAGTTCTTCGGCGAGCTCTTTCGGACCGTCCGCCAGAATATTGCCGAGCCAGGTTTCGCGTCGGGCGCAACGTTCCAATAACGTTTCGACGGCCTCCATGTTGCCCCATTCTAATTTCAGTCCGTCGGTTTTGTCGGGGCCGAGCACGCCTTTCTCCCAAGCTTCGAACGCGAGCCCCGCGCCGCAAGCGAAGTGGCTGCACTCGATGCCAAGATCGTTGATGCGCTCCGATAAATAGAGCACGTCGTTGCCCTTGAAGCCTAAGTTGTAAAACGTGTCCATCCACTCGCTGCCGGCGTTGAAGTGGCCGATCTTGCCTTTGAAGCGGCCCTCGCCGATTTCAACATCCCACGGGCACATGCGCGGGCATTGGAAACAGGGACGCAAGGTCACGCGATTTTGGTCGAGGCCCTTCGCTTCGTCGGTGATGATCGTGCTGCGCCAATTTAACTTGGTAATGGCACCCCAGTCTTCGCCGTGGCCGACGCTGGTCAGTCTTTTTTTAACCGTAGTTTTGCGCGACGAAATCGCTTTGGCCCAGCGCATACCAGCATCGATCAAGCGATGCTTGTCGTGCAGGCGCGGCCGCTTGGTGCCCCAGGCGACGAAGGCTTTGAGTTTCTTCGACCCCATCACGGCGCCCAAACCGTGCGCCGCGGTGTGATTGTAGTCGTTGACCAACATGGCGGCGCGTATCAGATTTTCGCCCGCCGGTCCGATGGCGCCGACGCGGGCGTCTTGATGGCCGGATTCTTTGCGCAGTGTGTCTTCGGTTTCGCGGATGCCTTTGCCCCACACTTTGCTGGCGTCGCGCAGCTCGACTTTGTCTGCGCCGATGTAAAGATACTTCGGTGTTTGCGCCACGCCCGTGACGATCACGCCGTCGTAGCCGGCCGCTTTGAGTGACGTTCCGAAATAGCCGCTGGTGGCGCCGCGTCCGAGGGTGTATTTCGTCGCGGGGCTCAAGTAGACGAAACACATTTTCGTGCCGCCGGGAGTGAAGCCGGTGCCGGTGATCGGTCCGGTCATGCCGACGATCACGTTTTTCGCGTCGTAGGGATCAATGTCAAATGGCAACTCGTTCAGCAGCACATATTCCGCGAAAAGCTGTCCGCCCCAATATTTTCGTAGCAGCGGCTCTTCCGGGAGATTCAAATCGGTGAGGTTTCCCGCCGTCATGTCGACGCGCAAGATTTTTCCCATGTAGCCACCGGGGAGATGGGTCTTCCGCTCAATCGGAAAAAAGTTGGCGTAGTCGGGATTTGCCGTCGTCACTTGCGTTCCTTTGATCTCGTAGCGAATTGCAATACGGGTGTCATTCTGAGGAGCCCAGCGACGAAGAATCTGTTTTTGCGCGACGATTGAGTATCGACACGGTTAGCACAGCGGAAAAAGCAGATCTTTCGCTTCGCTCAAGATGACAAGCCGGTTTTGGCAGCCGCGTTTCACAAACGTCCTAAGTTTAATCCGCCGCCGCCCATAGCACGCGGTCGGCTGGCAAATCTATATCCAATCTCTCCCAACTGTCGCCCCTGTCACGGCTGATCATTAGATCGCCGGCGCCACCGGCGCCTGAGGCGTGGCCGCGGGCGACGTTGCCGAAGCCGGCGAAGACCGACTTGTGATCGGCCGGATGATGCACCAACGCCCAGATCATCGAGTCGAGATCGTCGGCGAGGCCGTCGGTGATTCTGGTCCACGATTCGGCGCCGTCGGTGCTTGTGAAAATCGCCGCGCGCGCGCCGCGGTTTTCGCGACGCCAGAAGCCCGGCGATCCGTCGGCAGCGGCGATCAGCATCGTCGCTTGCTCGCCTTCGCGCCGCGGATTGAGGAAAAGAAAATCGTGAAAATAGTCCCGCGTCATGCCGTTCTCGGCGCGCACCCAACCGACTTCCGGTTTGTCGCTGGTGAAAAAGCCGCGCGCCGAGGCGACGTAGTAGCGATCGGCGCGCTTGGGAAAGTTTGAGATCACGTGGATGTCGAGATAGTCGATGCCTTTGCTGACATCTTCCCAACTGTTGCCGCGGTCAAAGCTGCGCACGATGCCGCCATGTTCGAGGCAGAGATAGATCGTTTTGGGATCGTCTGGGTGAATGTGAATGTTGCGCACGTGGCCATGATGGGGCGCTTGCGGATACCACCAATTTTTGCGCACCGATTGCGGCAATTGTTTCAACGCGGCGATTTCCTGCCAGCTAGCGCCGCCATCTTCGCTGCGAAAAAGCCCCACGGGTTCGATGCCGGTGTAAATGACTTTGTCGTCGGTGGGATCGACAGTCACCGAACGGATGTCGCCCTCGAATACTTTCGCCCAGCTCTTGCCGCCGTCAGTGGTGCGATACAGTCCGTCGTGGGTAACGCCGACGAAGACTTGCTCCGGCGACTGCTTGCAACCGTGGATCGAATCGATGATGCCGTCTGCAAAATGACGCGCGACTTCCCGCCAGCCATTGTTCGTCGAGCGCCAAGTGATCAGTCCATGCTGTGTGCCGGCGTAAAGCCTAACTCCTTCGCTCATTTTCCCTCCAACGTTCAAGCCGTTCAAAAAGTTCAAATCGTTCAAGCCGTTTTCGGAAGTTCGGACGTTTTGAACGGCTTGAACATTTTGAACCGTTTGAACGGTATTTTCTTCCAGTCTACGGAAACAGTGCGCTCCGCCCGGTGGAGGCCTGCTTATCCCAGCGGGCTTCAAGACTACAAAAATAATTCCACGCGCGCTGCGCGCGGCGCTCTAGGGCGATCTCGGCGCCGAAGGTTTTGCATTCTTCCGGGCTGATGGTGCCGACTGCGCCGAGGGTCGCCGCTTGCAGGGTCTTTTTCGCGTCATCCTCCAAGACCAACGATGAGAAGAGAACTTCCTGTAGAGTCTGGCCAACGACGACAATGCCATGGCCGCGTAGCAGCACGGCGCGCTTGTCGCCGATCGATTTCAATAGCGCCTTGCCGCGGTCTGGGTTGGTGATCAACTGCGCTTGTGGATAAAGCGGCACGCCGTCGCTGAAAATCGCGCCTTGGAGCGTCACCGGTTTGAATTTTCTTTTGGCGATGGAGAACAGCGTCGCATAAGGTGTGTGCAAGTGGGCCACCGCAAGCGCGTCGCTACGGGCGCGGTGCAGCGCGGTGTGGATCGGCCACTCCACCGGCGGGCCTTCCGTGCCGCGATGCGGTTTGCCATCGAGGTCGGTGGCGACCATATCTTTGGCTTGCAGACTGCCTTTGTTGGAACCCATTCCCGGTGTGATGAGAACTGTCCTTCGTTCGGGCTGATACACGCTCACATGGCCGAACACGCCGATCATTCCCTGCATGGCAAAAATGCGCGTGCAGGTGGCGAGATCTTCGCGTAAGTCTTGTTCCGATGTCATTTTGTGGTTCTCCTTTGTAGCGCTTCCAGTTCTTTTTTCACTTCTTCGACGAGCTGCAAGTTCAGTAGACGTTCGGGTGGGATGTCGTCTTTGATTTGCAGCGGTATCTTGATGTCGTATTCAAGAAAATTTTTCACCCCTTCAGCCGTCGGCAGCCCCGGCACGCCCTGCGGCAGGGCGCGCACGTAGTTCTTCGTGCCCTCGACGATCATCGCCCGCGAGGCTTTGCCGAGCTGAAGTTTCTTGATGCCGAGATCGACCGCTTCTTCAGGCCGCTCGCGGACAAACATCAGGCCGCGAATCGCCGCTTTCAGCCAGCGCTTGATCTGTGCCGGGTTCTCGCGAATCTTTCTGTCGGTGGTGACGAAGCCTTGAAACGGCATGGGGAACAAGTCGCCGAGAAATCCCAGCGAGACGAGACCTTCTTTTTGCGCGAAGACGAGCCCACCGGGATCGACCGTGGTGGCGTGGGCGTTGCCGGTTTTAATCGCCAAAATTCTCGTCGCCGTATCGGCGCCGACGGCGATGCGAATGATATCCCGGCTGCTCACGCCGCCGCGCTCGGCGAACATGGTGATCATGCGATCCTGGGTGTCGCCGGAGCTGCCGATGGCAACTTTTTTGCCTTTCAGATCGGCAGCAGTTTTGATGCTTGGATCGGCGACCAGGTAGAACGTAACCTTTTCCGACTGAAAATAGATGCCTTTGAGGGGCGCGCCCTTGAGCGCGGCGCGCATGCCGCTGCCGCCGGCGCCGCTGAAATCAACGTCGCCGCTCAGTAAAGCGGCGATCGACAGCGGCCCGGAAATGACCACGGTTTCGTTGTCGAGTCCTTCGTCTTTGAAAAAGCCGCGCGCGTCGGCGACGTGGATGGCAAGATAATTTAAGTTAGCCTGCGGGATCGCCGTGCGGATTTTCTCGGCGCGGGCGGGAGCCAGGCTCAATGCTGATAGAATGATCGCGAGAAACGCTGTGATGGTTTCTCTAAATTGCGATTTGGACTTCTGAATTCCTCCCCCTCGATGGGGGAGGATAAAGGTGGGGGCGCCCGTCAATTTCAATGCTGTGTGAAGCACCCCCATCCTGGCCTTCCCCCGTCGAGGGGGAAGGTAAAATCTGGGAATGACGAATAGTTGAAGTAAATGTTGCTCGTTGTGCGTCACGAAAAATACCGGTAGATCAACCGCTTCGGATGGGTGATCGCAAGCCAGAGTGCGCGCATTTTGCCGGCGATGCCGCAGCGCGGCGTGAACAGGTCCTTCAACATCAAGCCGAGAGGGATCTTGTGCTTGGGAAATTTTTGCGCAGCGATGTCACGGACACCGTATTTCTCTTTGCTTTCCTTGAGCACGTAGACCACGCTACCGCCGCCGGCTTCGTTGTCGCCGTAGGTGTAGCCGCCGACAGCTTCGGCCTGCTTTCTCGCCTTGTCTGAAATTTCATCGCTAAGTCCGAAATCGAGCGCGTCCACCGGACAGGCTTGGACGCAGAAGGGCTGCTTGTCCTCGCTGATGCGGTCGCTGCACATGGTGCACTTGCTGGCTTTGCCGGTGATGTTGTCTTTGGTGATCACTTCCCACGGACAGGCGTGGATGCAGTACTCGCAGCCGATGCAAACGTCTTTGTTGATAACCACGGGGCCTTCTTCGTATTTGGTGATCGCCTCTACTGGACAGACCGCGGCGCAGGCGGCGAAGTTACAGTGCATGCAGCTATTTCTCGCCCACAGCGGCGCCATGCCTTCGAGCACCGGCGGTTCCATGGTGATCCAGTTGGTGCTGGAAAGTTCGTAGAGGCTGGTGCGGTCGTGGTCGTTCCAATCTTTGCACGCCTGGACGCAGTGGCGGCAGCCAATGCATTTTGTCGCGTCGAAGAGAATGCTGCGCGGCTTGCCGTCCAGCAGCCGACCGGTTGGAACCAGGTTGCCGTACTCTTGCGTCAGGGTGTCCGTCGGTTTGTTCGCCATGCTTGTCCTTTCGCGCTTACGCAGTTGGTGACAGCGTGGATGTATCACTTACCTTTTGCTGCCGTCAACTGAATGGCGCTGTTGGTCGAGGATTGAGGATGGAGGATGGAGGATGGACGATCGAATCGTGCCCATCGCTCTTGTCTTTCGCCACCTGTCCCGACTAGGATTGCGTCAATCTAGTTCACGGGTAGGAAAGGAGCGATGATATGGCTTCTGGCACATGGCGCGGCATCGTTGGCGTGGTTAAGCCGACTTATGGTTCTGGTTCTTTGGTGGAGTTTATTCGGCTGTTGCCGGAAGGCGTCGGTTGCATCCCGATGTACGCCGGCATCAGGGAACACTCCGAGCGCGGCTATCTTGGCGCGATGGAAACTTATCATGCGAAGGTTGCGGAGCTGGCCGAGATCGGCGTCGATCTCATGCATCCCGAAGGCGGGCCGCCATTCATGGTGCGCGGTCATAAGGCCGAGCAGGAAATCGTCAGCGGCTGGGAGGAAAAGTATAAGATTCCCATCTTCACTTCCGGCATGTCCCAAGCGGAAGCGCTGCGCGCCTTGGGGATCAAGAAGTTTGTCGGCTGCACTTACTACCGTGACCCGAAAATGAACGATATCTTTACCCGCTACTTCAGCGACGCCGGGTTTGACGTGCTCGGCATGGAAGGCATGGACACGTCGCCGGGTGAAGCAGATGCAATTTCCACCGAGACAATCTATCAGCATTTGAAAGCGTCATTTAACAAACATCCGTCGGCGCAGGGAATCTATTTACTCGGCTCCGGCGCCTGGGGCGTGAAAGATATCATTGCCGCGGAGAACGATCTTGGTGTGCCGGTCGTCCATCCCGTCGCCGCGCGAGTGTGGTACGTGCAGAAAAAGTTGCGCGTGAGGAATCCGATCAAGGGGGCGAGTAAATTATTGGAGGAATTGCCATAGGGAAGCGCTGCCCGTACTTCGAACCGCATAGCAGATCCGCAACCGTCGAGATATACTGATGATAACCGAATGAAGGAGTGAACCGGTAATGAAGACTCGACCTCGTTTCAGCAAAGAAGAATTTGCCCG
This sequence comes from Deltaproteobacteria bacterium, assembly GCA_016844625.1. Classification (GTDB taxonomy): domain Bacteria; phylum Desulfobacterota; class Binatia; order UBA9968; family UBA9968; genus DP-20. Next base: position 5,099 of record JAERMN010000034.1, on the reverse strand, counting down.
ACGTGGGGATGAGATATATGAGCGTGAGCTTCCGTCGATCTTGCAAGCTGGGCGCGCGAGGGAGTTTGTTGCCATCGATATTGAAACGGGGGCCTACGAGACAGATATCAGCGAGCTTGCGGCATCAGACCGACTTCTAGCCAGAATTCCTGGGGCGCAGATCTGGTTACGACGGATAGGTTCCCGTTATTCACATAGGTTTGGATTACATCCGCGCGCGTCAGTAACATTCGGCGTGGTTTAAATACTAGCGTGCGCCGATGCGAAAGAACGATGGGTATCGCTTCGCTCCACCCATCCTACACGAAGAGCGGTTCAATCTAGCTGCGACCAATCCATAAATTCCTGCAGGCCCAACTTCTCCAGCGTGTCTTTGAACGGCCGTCCTGTTCGCTCGTGCCGGCCGGATAGCTTGTAGTATTCCCAGATCATGTCCGGTAACCATTTGGCGATGGTAAAACCTTGGTATTTGCCGTCGGGGATCGGTTCTAAAAATCGTGGGCCGACGTCTTGCCAGTCGAAGTCGGCGATCCAGCCGCGCTGGGTGGCGAACAGACTTTGCAAGATCATGCTGCGGTGGCCGGCTTGGAGCGCTTCGTCCATGGAAAAATTCCAGCCGGTGATGGCGTTGAACGCGTCGACGATCGAATTCAATCCGTCTTTCTTGTGGGCTTCCTGAGCGAACCAGCAGCCGCCGAAGATGCCGGTGAACTGGCGATACTGTTCCGAAAGAACATGGGACCAGACCCAGCCTTCGGGGCTGTCCATTTCCAATGGACCCCAGTGTTCTTTCTCGCGTAAATCAGGTGGCGGATTTTTCGAGCCGCCGCCTTGCGGTTTCATGCCGCCGCTGGCGACCAGCTCTCTCAACATCTGTCCAAGCAGCGGGCGCCACTCGTGCATCGCCGGCGTGCCGCCTTTGGTGTGGACGGCCCAGTTGGGCGCGTCGCCGCCGAGCGCTTCGGCAAGTTGCTTCGGCCCTTCGGCGAGTAGGTTGCCGAGCCAACCTTCGCGGTGGGCGGCCATGTCAAGCAATTTATCTACAGCTTCGACGTTGCCCCATTCGAGCTTCAAGCCATTGGTGCGGTCCGGTCCAAGCAGGCCTTTTTCCCAGGCTTCAAAGGCGACACCGGCGCCGCAGGAAAAGTGGCTGCACTCGATTCCCAAGTTGTTGATCTTCTCGGCAAGGTAGAGCACGGCGTTGCCCTTGATGCCGAGATTAAAAAAAGCGTCGAGCCACTCGCCGCCGGCGTTGAAGTGAACCACCGTGCCTTTGAATTCGCCTTCGCCGAGTTTGGCGTCCCAGGGACACATGCGGGCGCACTGAAAACACGGCCGCAGCACGACGTCGTTCTGATCAAAGCCCTTGATATGCGCGGGTTGGAGGTCGGTACTGCGCCAGTTCAAGTTATTGAGCGCGCCCCAGGCGTCGCCGTGACCGTATTTGGTTTGCTTTTTCTTGACATCATGTTGCTGCAACACGTTGCGCCAACGCGAGCCGGCGTCGGCGAGCTTGGTTTTGTCACGATAGCTCGGCCGCAAGCTGCCGCCGACGACGATTGCTTTCAATTTCTTCGAGCCGAGCACGGCGCCGCCGCTATGGGCGGCGAAATGGTTGTAGTCGTTGGCGAGCATAGCGGCGCGGTTCATGTTTTCGCCCGCCGGGCCGATGCACAGCACTCTGGCGTCACGGTTGCCGACGATTTCGCGCAAGCGATCTTCGGTGTCGCGGGTGCCGAGGCCCCAGACTTTCGCGCCGTCGCGCAGTTCCGGTTTGCCGTCCTTGATGTAGAGATAGCACGGTTTCGCCGCCGCGCCTTGAACGATGATGCCGTCGTAGCCCGCCGCTTTGAGATAAGTTCCCCAGTAGCCGCTGGTGGCGCCGCGGCCGAGCGTGTTGTTCGTCAGCGGACTCAAATAGACCGCGGTCATTTTCGTCCCGCCGGGCGTGAAACCGTTGCCGGTGAGTGGACCGGTCATCATGACCATTTTGTTTTCCGGTCCGAATGGGGTCGCGTTAAGCGGCAACTCGTTCATTAAAATATACAGAGCAAGCGCTTGGCCACCGATGAATTTTTTCAGGATCGGTTCTTCAGGGAGATTCTCGTCTGTAAGCGTGCCGGTCGTCAGATCGACGCGGAGAATCTTGCCCATGTAGCCGCCGGGAAGGGGAGACGTTCGCTGTGCCGGAAAGAGGCTCATCGTTACCTTCTGGTTTCAAGATCTAGAATAGGACCGATAGGACAAATAGGACCGATGCTGTAATCGTCATCGCGGTGCTCGCAGCGGCTCATACATGGCCGATAAAGAGATCGTCCAACGGCAACATGGATTTCATCAGGCCTTGTTCGACTTGATAGCGGTTCATCGCCACCAGAGTGCGCTTTTCGTTTTCACCCATGACATAGGAGTAGGGATCTTCGCCGAGCACGTCGCGCTCTTTTTGGTAGCCGGCGATTTCTTCCGCGGGCATGTACTGCGTCGAAACATCGCGAGCTTCCATAAAGGCGCGAGTGAGTTTTGCCGGGAAGTCCGGATGACGTTCGACGACTTCTTTGCGGATCGACAGCACATGCATGATCGGGTTAATGCCGGTCTTTTTCACGTAATCGATGATTTCTTGATTGTCTTCGAAGAGCGGTCTCACGCCCGGATAGGCGGCCATCATCGGCGGCGTTTCGCCGCCGCCAAAGAAGCCAGCGTAACCGTTGTCCCCCGGAACCACGGCGCCGTGCAGTTCGCCTTCGCTGAGCATCTTTGAAAGCACGAGCTTTTCGCCGCCGAAGGGCGGCGGCGGTTCGATGCGTTGCACTTTGACCGGCAGCTCATGGCCGATGAAAACCTCCCGGCCCGAGACGAACCACTGCATGTCAGTGGTCTTGATGCCGTGGGCATCGAGCAAATAGCCGCGCGCCCAAACCACGGCAGTGGCGCCGTAGCGAAAACAGCCGAACTGTTTGCCTTTGAGCTCCGATGGATGCGTCAGATATTTTTCGCAGTGATAAATATTGCGCTGGCGCGGACCGCGCTCGAAAAAAACCGGGATCGCCAGCAGCGGTGCCGCCTTCTCGATGGCGCGCAGCAAGCTTGCCGCTGAGACCTCGCCGACGTCCCATTCGCCGTGAAGGTATTTGTAATGGCGCTCGCCGGAGGAAACAAAGTTGGGGTCGACTGCGAGCTCATAGCCTTGGATGCCGACTGTGCCATCGATAATCGCCTGACAGCGCGGGTGGTCCGGTAATCCTAGCGTGATGCGTGTTTTTGTGGCCATCTGAAAAATCCTTTCTGCAATTGGGCTGTGACGTGTATCGTTCAAAACGTTCAAGCCGTTCAAAAAGTTCAAAACGTATTTCGGACGGTTTGAACGGTTTGAACTATTTGAACGGCTTGAACCAACCAGCGCTACCTCGCACCAGGAAATATTTCTCTATAGCGGTTGCCGATCGCTTGGTACCTTCTTCCTATATCGAAAATATCCGGCATGCGCACCTCTTGGCCTTCGAGCAACTGGCTCTCGGGCGATTTGACTTTAGTATGCGCCGGCATGCGGTTGGTCGTGACGAGAATTTTCTGGCCTTCTTCGGAGAGCAGATAATCGGTGAACAGCGCGCCGGCAAACGGGTGTGGCGCGTTGGCGGTCATGAACACCAGGCTCGGACTGAGGAAAAACGGCGGCATGGTTGCAAACCAGAGCGGCGCGCCTTGCCGACTCAGACTCAGCACCGAATTCAAATTCGTCTCGACCGCCATGTCGAATTCGCTGGCGGCGACCAGTTGCGTCATCAGACGGCGGCCGCGCTGGTGCGACAGGTTTTGCTCGTTGAGCCGGCGCATGAAGCGCAAGCCGGCTTCTTCGCCAAGGTGCTGAAGAATTGTGCCGAACCAGACATAGGACTGGCTATCCATCGCCAGCTTGCCCTTCCAACGCGGCTTGAGCAGGTCTTCCAAGGTGCGCGGTGTTTCTTCCTTCTTGACTTGGCGGGTGTTGTAGACGCTCACCATGACGTTGTTCATATACGCCGTCCACAGCCCTTCTTTGTCCTTGCTGCCGTCGCGGTAGAACTCGCGCTCCGGGGAACGGTAGCGGCCGAATATTTTCCTGTCGAGTAACGCGAGAACGCCGAGCTGGCCGCTGAGAACAACATCGGAAAGGGACCGTCCCGCTCTCGATTCCGACTCGACTCGAGTGATGATAGCCGCGCCGGAGATATGGACGCTGGTGGCTTTGACGCCTGGAAATTTTTTTATGAAACCGTCGGTGAGCGGCTTCATCGCGCTGACATCCATGTTGGCGTAGATTACCGCTTCGCTTTCGGCCTTGGCGCCCTCGAGTAATTTCTGCTGGCGTTCCGCGGCCGGTAGTTTCTCCAACGCGGCGAGCTTGGCGTCGACGCTCTGGGCGTTTGATTTGAGTGGCGTTAGTAAAAGCCCTACAGCCACCCATACCACCGGCAAGATTCGCAAGTTCATTTACGCCCCGCTATCCCGAGATCTTTGTGAACTTCCCGCAGCAAGGAAAAATCGACCAGTTGCGCCAGGGGCGGGCTGGCGGGAAGTTTGAGCGGCTGGGTGATCGTTAAATCGATGTTCTTGCGCATCGCGTCGTCGGTGGCGCCGCCAGGGTTTTGCGGATCGATCGCTTTGATGCAAATGTTCGCCGCGCTTTCAATCACGTCGCGCGGATGGGCAAAGTCGGCTTGGGCAAATTTATAAGGCCCAAGGCCAGGGGCCCATGTCGGCGAGAATGCCGAGCTCGGTGAAGCCTTGCTTTTTTAACAAGACTGCGGCGTCGGGATTGAATGCGCGGGCGTGGATGATGCCGTTGCGCATGGCGACAATGGATGTTTCAGCGCCGCCGATGGTCATAAAGGTCACGTCTTTTTTCGGGTCCATGCCGTGGTGCTGCAAGACCATCGACGCGGCGACTTCGGTAGTCGCGCCCGGTCCAGTGGTGCCGATTACTTTCCCTTTGAGATCTTGGACGCGCTTAATAGTGGGCGCGCCCATCAAGACGAAGAGCGACTTGTCGTAAGGGAAAAAGTTTGCCTTCAACGGCGCGCCGCACGCGGCGGCGCGCATGGCCGAACCGGCAATGCCGG
>JAERMN010000322.1 GCA_016844625.1 Deltaproteobacteria bacterium | reverse complement strand
GGGGTTAAATCCCCGCCCGCGAAGTGGCTTCGTTAAATTGCTTAGTTTTTCCGCTCGGGGGCAATCAACGTCACATCCGCTGCGGCAAAGGTGATCGCAATCGCGTCGCCGCAGTCATAGAGCGGCTTTCCCTTCGGGTTAGCGATGCGCGCTTTCAGGCTTTTTCCCAACGCGGCGATCTCGTATTCGACAAAGGCGCCTTGGTAAGCAGAAGCGACGATCCTGCCTTGGATTCGGCGCGCATTGCTCAATGGTTCTCCGGCATTGGCTAATTCCATCGCCTCGGGCCGGACGCTCAACATTACCGCATCACCGATGGCGACAGTTTTGGCTGTTGCTGATAACACAAGCGTTAACTCCATACCGCCGTCAACCGTAACAACGACCGATTCGTCGTGCACTCGGTCGATCTTCGCCGGCAGCAAATTCGACTGGCCGAAAAAGGCGGCGACAAAATCGTCGGCCGGCTGTTCGTAGATTTCCCGCGGCTTGCCCTGCTGGACGACCCGACCGCGATCGATCACGGCGATTTGGGTCGACATCGCCAAGGCCTCTTCTTGATCGTGGGTGACGTAAATCGTGGTGAGACCGAGATCGCGCTGCAATTTCAACAGCTCCAGGCGCATTTCGATGCGCAGCTTGGCGTCGAGGTTGCTGAGAGGCTCGTCGAGCAGCAGCACGCGCGGTTGGATCACCAAGGTGCGCGCCAATGCGACGCGTTGCTGCTGGCCGCCGGAGAGCTGTGACGGCCGGCGCGCTTCAGTGCCTTGGAGCTCCACTTGTTCGAGAGCGCTAGTGACGCGCTGGTTGATTTCCGCGCGTGGCACTTTTCGTTCGCGCAGGCCGAAGGCGACGTTTTCAAACACGGTCAGATGCGGCCAGAGCGCGTAGCTCTGAAATACCATGCCGATTTCACGCCGCCAGGGCGGCACTTGGTTGACCACTTGGCCGTCGAGGCGTACCAGCCCGGCATCTGGTTCGACGAAGCCGGCGATCATGCGCAGCAAAGTGGTCTTGCCGCAGCCGCTGGGCCCGAGAAGGGTGAAAAACTCACCACGTTGAATGTGCAGGTCGATATCACGCACGACCCACTGTTCGCCGTAGCGCTTGCCAACTTTTTCTAACTTAACCTCGGCTGCTTGCATGGCTAAACTCTAAACGCGCTGCCAGCCCGTGCGCCGATGATGCGGTAGGTCAAATAGGTGCCGAGCGAAACTAACAGGATCGCGACGACACCGAGCGCCGCGCCGGCGCCCCGTCCGAGCGGGCTCTGCATATAAAGATAAATGCCATAAGAGATCGGTCCGAGCTCGATGCGCGGCACCAGCATGATCGTCGAGGCGAGCTCGACCGAGGAAGTAATGAAGGCGATCAGACCGCCGGCGATCAGACCGCCGCTGATCATCGGCAGGGTTATTCGCATGAAAGTGCGCAAGCGATTGGCGCCGAGATTCTGCGCCGACTCTTCTAAACTGACGTGAACTTGTTGCAGCGCGGCGTAACAGGCGCGCACCGTGTAGGGCAGCCGGCGCATGGTGTAGGCGACCACCAGGATCAGCCAAGAGGAAGTCAGCGGCGCGCCGAGGCCGGGAAAGTCCCAGCCGTGAAACACGCGCAGATAACCGACCGCGAGGACGACGCCGGGGATCGCCAGCGGCATGGTGGCGATGGCATCGAGCAGGTTTTTCCCAGGGACGCGGCTACGGAGCAGTAAAAATGCGATGGTCGCGCCGAGGACGATGTCGAGCGCGGCGGCCAAAAGCGTATAGATGAGCGTGTTGATCACGAAATGAGGCACGCGAAAAAGGATCTCTTCATAATTGCCCAGTGTGTAAGTCGTCGGCAGCAGGGTGAAACTCCAGACTTTGGTAAACGATAGGAGCGCGATGCCGATATGGGGCAGCAAACTAATTCCTAAGATGAATGAGATGGCCAGCCAGACGATCGCTAGGGTCGGCCCGTGCAGCTTGCCGGTGACGGATGCGGCGCGCTGTGAGGTCGCGTACTCGGCGAGACTCAAATATTTCCGTGCCGCCAGAAGCGACCCGAGCGAGAGCACGACCAAGACGACGCAAACGACGTAGCCATCGACGTCGTCCATACCGATGGTTGTGATGCGCAAGTAAGCCTGCGGCGCGAGGAGATTCTTGTAGTTCAGCATCAGCGGCGTACCGAGATCGTCGATGGCGCGGATGAACGTTAACAGCGATCCGGCGATGAATCCGGGCAACATCAGCGGCAACGTCACGCGGCGAAACAGACGCAGGCCATGGCAGCCTAAGTTTTTTGCCGCTTCTTCCAGCGATGAATCGATGTTGGAGAGCGATACCACGGTATTGAGCAGGATGAAGGGAAAAAAGTGCAGTGTTTGCACCAATACCACTCCGGCAAGCCCCTCCATGAACGGGATCGAAATATCAAACCAGTCTAGTAGAAGCAGGTTGACCATACCGCTGCGGCCGAGAATCAATTGCAGCGCCACCGCGCCGACGAAGGGCGGGATGACGAGGGGCAGCGTTGCCGCGGTTTGTAAAAGCAATTTGCCGCGGAATTCGTAGCGCGCCAGCACGTAAGCGAGCGGTAGTGCGAGAACGGCGCTGAACAAGACGACCAGCGAGCCGCTCCACAGCGTGTTCCACAGCGCTTCGCGAAACAGCGGACGGCGAAAGAAGTTGGCGAAATGGACGAAGGTTAGGTTGCTCCGATCGTCCGACAACGAGATCCACAGCACGCTCAAAACTGGGTAGAGAATGAAAGCGATCAGGATGGCGAGCAGGACGGCCATGATGCCGCCTTGCCACCAATCGATACGCTCTCGTAGATGGGCTGGAGCAGCGGTTGATGCGAGGGGCATGACGGGAGTGGCTAGCGGTGTAAAGTAACCGGCGCGATGACCGCTTGATGTCTTGCAGCGCGTCTACTTCGCCATCGCTGCTGCCTTTTCGGCCAACTCCTTCGCCTTGGCGTAGTTGCCTCTGGCGAAATTTTCCCACTCGGTTTCGAGCTGGGCCCTTAGCCCCGACTTGGACTTGAACGCGCCGGTGACTTCCTTGTCGCTGGCGCGCTTATCGTTGATCGCCACCTGCGCCGCCAGCTTGCGCGCGTCGGCGATCAGGTTTTTACCTTGGCTGACGGTGGCGGATTTACTTTTGGCCAGCGCTTCCTCGGCCTTGTAGATGCTTTTCCAAGCGTCGCGCAGCTCGTTGTGGCGGAAAGTGATGATGTGGTCGTAGAGCGAGTTAACGACATCGCGCCGACTGGATGACAGCTCGTCGTTGAACTCCACGCCGCCGAGTTTTTTCTTGAACGGGTTGGGATAATCTTTCGGCGCCTTGGCATACAATTCGGGAATCACCGGCAAGCGCGCGATCTCCGGCGCGAACAGCACCGTCTGGCCGGCTTCGCTGAGGAGATAGTTGACGAAGGCTTTGGCCTCCTGCGGATTGGGGCCGCCTTTGACAATTCCCACACTGGCGGGAACGACGGAAGTGAGCGATGGATAGGCGAATTCTACCGGTTGACCGCTGGCGATCGCTGATAAACCGAAAAAGTCGATGACCACGCCGATGCCGTATTGGCCACTGATGACCGCTTCGGGCACGCCAAAGCTCCGTTCCGTGATACTGCCCATATTGCCGCCGGCGTTGAGCAAGAGCGCCCAGCCTTTGTCCCAGCCGTAGGCTTGCAGAATAGTTTCGATGGTCAGATGAGTCGTGCCGCTGCGCGACGGCGCGCTGATGATCAAGTGATTGTAGTAACGCGGGTTGGTCAGATCGGTCCATTCTTTCGGCGGCGATAGCTTGTGCGCTTTCAAATAATTTTTATTCCACATTAATCCATAGCCGCTGATGGCGAAGCCGAAATATTTGCCGTCGGGATCGTGGATCGGAAAGTTGCCGATCTTCGCCGGGATCTTCGCCATGATCTCTTTGGGCGGCGCGTATTTTTCCAACAGGCCGTCGGAATCTAAGGTCTGGAAAGCATCCGGCGCGCTGACCCAGAAAATATCGGCTTCCGGTTTGGCCTTGGTCTCGCGCAGGTAGGTGACGCCAGCGTTGGTCTGCTTGCTATTGATGACGACCGTGGTGCCGGGATGCTTGGCTTCGAAGGTTTTCTTGTAAGTTTCAAATAGTTCTTTGGGAAATGACGTCACGATGACAACATCTCGCGCCGCGGCGGTGCCGCAGAAAAAATATAAAATCGCGCAGACGATCGTTAGTATCCCCGGTTTCATAAAAGCCCCCTACTCAATAAAAAAGCCCTCGTGGGGTAAGTCACCACGAGGGCCTGTTTGTGTCAAGAGACGAATCCGAAATTATCAAGCGTCGAACTCAGCGCACGTAAACGTTGCCGTCCATCAGCAAGCGCGCCGTGCGCGCTAAGGCGGCTTTGGTCAGTTCCAGCTGGCGGTTCTGCTCTTCGAGCCGCTGCCGGGCGCGCCGTCGATGGTGAAGTTGCCATGAAAAAAACCAGCTTGCGCGTGCCGCCACGGTAAATTGCGCAAGGTATTTTCATAGTTTCCCCCGGTAAGATTTATTGCTATTTAGCCTATAGATTTTAATCTAATATTCCCCGCAGCTTGCTGCGGGCACCATCAAATGGGGAATCCAAAGGGGGCGAGCATCCCCGTTGGTCGCCTGCGGGGTTAATACCCCGCAGGCGAAATGCCCCGTTTATTTGGCTTTCAAATTGGTGATTGCACTCGTACGTCAATTGCAAATTTAACCGTTGGCACATTAAAAACTAGAGGAGGCCGTCATGGTTTATGAGATGCGCTTTCAAACCGTCGATCCGGCGCAGCGCTCGGAGTATGTGAAGATTTACCGGGATGCGGTGCAAGGCTGCAAATCAGCGGGTTCGACTGGCGGTCATATTCTTTGCAGCCAGGATGATCCATCGGCCGTGATCGTTGTTCTTTTATGGGAGAGCAAAGAACATCTGGCGCGCTGGCGCGGCACGGATTCATATAAATCCTTCCGCGCCGCGGTCGAAGGCTGGCAGACGAAAAAAAGCCACGGCGGATTTTACGTTGCGGAGACCATCTGATCGCTTCCATGACTATCCTGATCTTTGCGGCTTGCCGGCGCCGTGAAGTTATCGTTGGCGGGCTATGTGGATTTAGGTTAATCTCCATTCGCTCGTCGTAGTGGCGGGACGTTTTCAAAAGG
>JAERMN010000321.1 GCA_016844625.1 Deltaproteobacteria bacterium | reverse complement strand
GCGGCGGTGTGGTATCAGCGAGCCGCGGACAAGGGTTTTTCGCGCGCGGCGATCAACCTGGGTGTCTTGTACGAGCAAGGCCTCGGCGTGCCGAAGGATCCCAAACAGGCCTTGGGCTGGTATCGGCGCGCCGCTGGGTTGAAAGAGTTAAGCTTCGATATTGTGGCGGAGAATCAATCTGCCGTTGTTCAACAATTGCAGAAAGAAGTGGCCAGCCTGCAAACTCAGCTAAAGGACAAGCAAGACGAACTCACCAGGACTCAACGCGAGTTGGAAAACCAGCGTCGCAATTTGGATCAGCGACGTGGCGATGCGGACACCGAGCGGCGCGACATCGCGCGCCAGCGCCAGGAGCTGGACGCTCTACGCAAGAAACAACAAAGCGCCAACGATGAACTGTTGCGCGAGCTGCAGCGCTCGATCGGCGAGCGCGAGGCTCGCCTGGCCGCAAAAGATAAAGAAGTCGCTGACCTGCGCGCCTCGCTGGCGCGCTTGGAAAAGGACTCCAACAGCCAACGGAGCGAATTAGCGCGGCTGCAAAAGCAATCCGTCGATACCCCGCCGCAAATCCAATTAATCGAACCGCAGCTGACGCTTACCCGCGGTATCTCGGTGGCGCAAGTGCCAGCGCGCGGCGACCGTATTGTATTAGTCGGCCGCGTCGACAGCGCGCAAGGGATTGTCGCGCTAACGATTAACGGCCGCGAGGAAAAGCTTGATAGCGGCAATCTATTCAAGACCCAAATCGCCGTGCAAAAACCGAATGAAACCGTGCGCATCGTTGCCGTTGATCGCGGCGGTCGCCGCTCGACCTTGGAATTTCAAATTCCCGAGCGCAGCGAAGTGGTGAATCTGCCGCCCGATAAGGGCGGTGGCGCCGACACTTCTAAGCCGCCGGTGGGTTTTGCCCTGCCGCCGGGAAGCGTGGCGTTCGGCAAGTATCACGCGCTGGTGATCGGCAATAACGATTACCGCTTGTTGCCGCGCCTGGAGACCTCGGTCAACGATGCTCGGGAAGTCGCCAGGATCCTGCGCGAGCAGTACGGCTTCAACGTTACCCTGTTACTCAATGCTAACCGCTACGAAATCCTCGCTGCCTTGAACACGGTGCGCGAGCGGCTAACTTCGGAAGATAATTTACTCATATATTACGCCGGACACGGCGAACTCGACCGCAAGAATCAGCGCGGCAATTGGCTTCCCATCGACGCCGAGCCGACTAGCTCGGCGAACTGGATTTCCAACATCACGATCACCGATGTTCTCAATGCCATGTCGGTCAAGCAGCTTCTAGTCGTCGCCGACTCTTGCTATTCCGGCACCTTGACGCGCTCCGCGCTCGGCCGCCTCGAAGGCGGAATCAACCGCCAGGAAACCCTTAAAGTCATGCAATTGATGGCGCGGCAACGCTCCCGCATGGTTCTCACCTCAGGAGGCGTCGAACCGGTGATTGATAATCTCGGCGGCGCCAATTCAGTATTCGCCCGCTCATTTATGGAAGTGCTCAATTCGAATACCGGGGTGCTGCCGGGACAAGAGCTGTTTGGCCATTTGCAGTTGCGCGTGGCCGCCGTCGCCCAGCGTGTCGATATCCGCCAGATTCCCGAGTACGCGCCGATCAAATTCGCCGGCCATGAGTCGGGGGATTTTTTCTTCGTGCGCACGAATTGATCGAGTCTGACAAAAAAATTTTTACTCCCCACAAGCGGCCTTCGGCATCGAGCTTAGCGGTCGCACCATATTCGCAAAAAGTTCCACAACGCTAGTGCATACAAATTGTCGCACGCCCGCTAGAGCCGCCTGACAAATTTCGGGTCCGCCCGCGCGTATTCGATGGCGACTGATTGCCGGCTCTTGAAGCGTTTGCATACCCGTTCACTAACTTCTTCCCGAATGACATAGCGGCCCTCGGCGGCAGCGCTAGGCGTATAAGAGTACGCCAGCAAGAAAAATGTCCGGTTGCTATCAAGCTCGTCCTGAGTGCGCTCGCCGGCGAATAAGAGCTTCGCTTCAGTTCTTACGCGCCGGCCGAGCATGAACCAAAACCACAGGCGAATGGTTTTGGCGAAGCCGATAACCGCCGCCAGCGAGCCTAAGCCGAAGATGGTCGCAAACGTAAATCCCGCGATAGTATTCCAGTGCAAGCCGTCGTCTTTGCGTGGATTGGCAAGCCAGTAGAATACACCGATCCCGATGACACCCCAGATGAGGCCGGCGAACAAAACCGCACCCGCCGTATCTCTCCACTCGCGCCAGCCAAGCCGCACTAAGATGGCGGGAGTTTCCTTTCCACTCAGTCCAGCTATTCGCTCTGCCTTTGAGTCAATCGTGCGGAGAACAAAATTGGCCGCGAGTACGAACAGCGCGAGCAGGAATATTCCCAGAGCAATTCCGGCGGCGAGGTTGAGCATGCTAGTCCGTATTATGAGCAGTTGTTCTTCCCTGGCGCCCTTTGCAACTTTGGTATCACACGTTAGGGGTTAGGTGTCAGGGATTAGGCGCGGGCTCACGCCTTACCCCTCACGCTTTTTCAACATCAAAGAATACTTTCTTTCCCTTTGCGCTGCTGGCGCTGAATTTCCGAACCAGCATTTTTGCTTGGGGCGCGCTTCGGACAAGATTGGCCAAGGCATGCGTCAGCGAATTTTAATCCGTTAGCCCTTCGTCGCTGGTGTGCATTTGTTATGGCCTCCTTCACAACTCAAGGCGTTCGATCGCCGTTAGCTTGGTTCCGTTCGTCGAAACGATAGGAATTTGCTTTAGCGGGTTGGCTACTGAGCACTCAAAATTACCCCGACGGCCGAGTGCGAGCCCGCGTTTCAGAGCCTCACGCAGCTAACCCGGAAAACAGACGGGCACCGTACCCCCATCTTTGGGGGAGACCGTATCGGACAAGGTCGCGTTATGTCAACTTGTAGACGGCTTACAGACAGGGCTGGACATCTGCCCCTCGATTGCAGTAAGAGGCTTTTAAATTGGCTGGCTGTAAGATACATCGAAGGTACCGGACCTAACCGGCATTTGAACCGACGAGCATCTCCGGACGACATAATTCTTGAACCTGTCACCATTAGAAAGAACAGTCCTAGCGCAGAATGTGAAGCGCTCTAAAACGGAGGGTACGCACGCCATGTTGAGAACCATTGCCCGAGCAGTCACAATTTTGCTTCTATTATTATTCTTTGGCGGCAGTCATGCTGCGGACTTCGTGGCCTATCCCGGGGCCACACTCGACAGGCCGATGAGCGCCAAGTCGACCAAGGTGGCAAAAGACACGGGTACAGCAGATGAAGTGAGCGTGTTCACGACACGTGACCCGTTCGACCGTGTGACCGCCTTCTATGCAAGAATCGGTGTGGAATACGAAGCGGCGTGGGCTAGAATCGTTCGCAAGCTGCCTGATGGGCGTGAGATTAAGATCAAGGTGTTCGTCCTGGATGGCAAACCCGACCTGTCCGATTCCAGGCGCTGGGTGCAGGTGCAATATCCGTTCATCGGCGATGTGGAGATGGACGGCACAACCCCCCGCTACCGAGACGTGCGGGACGTGACCTCCATCGTCTACACGTTCATGAAGTAGTCGCGAATTTTAGCGGCAGTCTTTAGGGCAGAAAGTATCCGATAAGGTGGCGTTAGGTCACGGGAACTTCTATCTCTTGGCGCGATGACTTCATGCCCTCTCGCCGCACATCGATGCGACGGCGGCCGGCAGTAAACCGATGTCATAACCGTGCTCAGTGTTACAATTTAGCCGCATGGCGTCCACATAGACGGTGGCCTCTTGCCGTTGGACCGCAATAACAATTCTTCCGCCGTGCTTGAGTTCGGACCAGTTCAGGATCAATTGGGCGACACGTTTGTTGTTCTTTTTATCCTTTTCACGAACGGAATTCTGCGCATCTAGCACCAGCCGCACCATTCTCTCTTTGTAATCTTCGAAACGCGGCAAATTCGACTCCACAGTTTGCATGCAATGCCAGGGCGGGACTCGTATCGAATAGTACCCTTGCGCACTCCGTTCAAATAAATATCGTCCACACACGGTCTCTGAGTGCTCCCCCTTTCCGGCTGTTCACGCCCTCCGGTAGATCACCGACCCAGACGGAGTGATCCCACCTAGCCGACGACAAGGTTCGATAGACTTTGCGCATTGCGGCCTTTAACGAGATTTGATCGCGTTTGATAAACTGGCCTGCCCGTGTCCGATGCAGCGTGAGCCAACACAGCCATATCCGGACTACTACCAGCGAAGGCCGTACAGGTTCCTCCCAGCCTGGATTGGGCCCCGGTTTCAGTGAAAAACGCCTACATAAATGTAGGCTTCGGGAATACCGCACGTATCCGGCTGAAATCGACTCTACCGAAGCCCCGGGCGCCATGCACTAACAAAGGGAATATATGCGAGATAGTGAAAGCAAACGTAAGAATAAGCGCGATTCTGTTTTTCATGATGAGTTCCTCCTCTCTTTCTCCACTGCGCCTTTAGTCCCGAGCTTGTCGGACGATCCTGAACGGAATTTTATCAATGATCTCAAAATTCTCTCCGTTCGTCCTGAGCCCGTCGAGGGACTCCGGTGAGTTATTCGGCAATCTGTTAGAGAGGAATCGGGTCAGGACCGAACATCCCTCACCCCTATCTCCCTCGTATTCATTAGCGCAGGATGCCGCGC
>JAERMN010000320.1 GCA_016844625.1 Deltaproteobacteria bacterium | reverse complement strand
GATTGGCACCGAGTTTGGGTTCGGATACACGCCGCCGGCACAATCGACAAAGCGCTCACGCGAGACGTTAATTTGCCCTCAGCGATGGACGAGCCTTCTATGCTGCTTCGTTGCTTCCGCCGCTGGGAAACGTGGAATTTAAGTATTCAGCAAATATCCGGCAAACGTCAATCGCGGAAAGTATCCCCGCTAACTTACCTCGCCGCAAGATAATTGCCGAGCCGATGCGGCGCTGCGCCATTTGAGATACGACCTCGTTCAAAGGAGTGTTGAAAGTGGCGACGTACGGATCGGCGACCATGATGTCGCGCGCGCGCAAATGGGCCTTTAGCTCGACGGACACCTCGCGACTGAGCCGATGATGTATATCACGCTCCGAGACGATGCCGACGAGTTTGCCCTTCTCCTGGACCGGTAAATGACGGATGCTGTGGTCATCCATCATCTTTTCGAGCTTGGTGACAGGATCATCCGCCCCAACGAAATAAGGGAACGACGTCATCACCGCGCCGACAATCGGTATTTTTTTTCGCTGTTTCACGGTATCCATCCTCTCGTAAGTGGGTTGCGGCTACTCGATTTCGCCGTGAAGTTTTGTCAATACCGCGCCGCTCGGTAATGATTGGACAACGGGCGCGCTCAAAGTCCGTGGCAATCTACTATTCTAAAAACTCCGCCGCCAGCGGCACTTCCTGCACCGAGCCATGCACCGCGCGCATGCTATAAGCGCGCGCGCCGCGCTTGGACGTGATCACTTTATGAATCTCGCTGCCGACAAAATGCACGCCGGTCCAGTCCTCGATGGCGACGCCGGCGGCGATTTCACCGGCGCTTAATAATTTGTGATAGGACGGCCGGCGCTGCGCTTCGCCGTCAAAATGCGGACAGCAGCTGCCAGGTATAAAACCGAGACAGTCGAGCGGTCGCAAGCCGTCCGAAAATGAATCCGTCAATCCCTGCTCGAACCAGCATATCGCGCCCGCGCTCACGCCGGTGAGCACGATGCCGGACTGCCAAGCTTCGCGTAGAATCTCGATCACGCCCCAGTCGCGCCACAAGGCGAGCAGGCTTTTGGTATTTCCGCCACCGACGTAAATCACGTCCTGGTTGAGCACGAAGGAGCGCAAGTCCGGCGTGCGTTTAAAAAACGTCAACACCGAAGGCTTACAGCCGAGTTTCAAGAAAGTAGTGTAGAAACTCGCGACATAATGATCCGGTTCGCCGCTCGCCGTCGGCACGAAGCAGACGCGCGCCGCCGCCGCGCCGCTTTGCCGAATAACATACTTCTCCAACTCAAGATTTTCCGGGTCGCGGTAAAATCCGCCGCCACCGATGGGAATGATCTGTTTGGCTTTCTCCGCCACACACTCCTCCAAACTGCTCAGAATAATTCGCAAGCCCAACGCTCGCCGCCCCAGTTGTCGACACCGCCGACGATCATGTCGCGGGCGTCGAGGGTAAATCGGCCCCGCGCCGAAGTGAGCGGCGCGCCGGGATAGGTAAGAACTTTGATTTCGTCATAGGGCCCAATAATTTTCACCGCCTCGGGTAATTCGATCCAGCGATCGCGGCTGCCGCTGCTCACCGCCGCATTCGCTTCGGTCACATAGTACAGAAGCGGCGAGTCGATGCCGTCCTTGCCGCCGTACTCGTAAGTCACCAGAGTTGTCTTGATGCCGCGCTGCTCCAAAGCGCGGATCGTCAACATCACCTCGACGAAGGCGTTGCCCGAACCGATCCAGGTGACCAAGGCCGCATCGACGCCCAATTGCACCGCCAGCTGCGCGGTATTATGCGCCACCACTTCTTTGCCGTGAAAATTATCGAAGGCGATCCGCTCAAGAATTACGCCGGCAAAACCAATGCGGCCCGCGGCCTGCACCCGATGAAGCGCCAAAGCGAGCGGATGGTTTTGCCAGTCCCAGGTCGTCGGACTATAAGCGACGCAACGGGTCGTGTTGACCGTCACCGCGCCGTCGAGCAACTCGTTGGCATCGATCGCCGTCGTCAGTGATTCGCGGATCGGCAGGCCATAATAGCTCACGCCCGAATGCGCCTGTTGCGCATCGGTCAAACATCCTTGGATAAGCGCGACGCGTGGAACACCGCGCGACGCCGGATTCGATTCAAATATTTCCACGCTCGCGGGCGCTAACCCACGGGTCGCCTCGGCTAATCTACGCGCGACTTCAAACTCGGCTTTTTGGATCGCGCCATGGGCTTCGAGCTCGGCCAGGCCCTGCTTGATTTCCATAATCAATACAAGGTGCGTGAGCGAACTGAAACGCGACGCTGCGGCGCCTGCGCCCCACATGTCGAGAATGGCGCTGCGCTGAACGCCAGTGCCGGCGCGGATCGTTCCCTCATAAGCCGCCGTCGCAAGCACGGTCATGCCGGACAATCGATGCGTCAGACCGCCGCCCACCGGCGTCACCGGACCGCTCACACCGGGAAATACCTGGGCAGCGCCACCGAACTTGACGCGCGGCTCGACCACGTCGCGAATGCCGGTCACGCGCACCGGTTCGTCAGGTGCGGCGATTTCAAATCTAGCCGATTGAATGCGCGAATCGCGCAACACGAGCCGAGTCAAATCTTCGCGATCGACGTCCAACAAGCCATCTTGATAGCGATAAGCATCGCCAAGACGAAGTCGACGCACTGGGAATTCAGCCATCTCAAGTCGCATGGGGGTAAATCCTGCCGAACTCACTAGAAGCAATCCTCACCGAATCAAAATCCTAAATCCGAAGCTCGAAATCCGAAACAAACCAAATCAAATCCCAATTACAAAATCCGAAACGGGCCCGTTTGGAACATTGAATTCTTAGTTTTGATCATTCGAATTTGTTTCGGATTTCGGATTTCGAGCTTCAAACTTTTTTTGCTTCTCATTCCTTGGCGCGCTTGACGTCTTTGCGCGACAAAATCTTCTGCCGATTTCGATTGCCGCTCACGCATTCGCGCCGACCTTCGGCGTAAACACCGTCGTCGTGTCAACCTTCGCTTCGAGCGCCTTGAGCGCCGTCGACACGATCTCGCGGCGTAACTGGGCGTCCAACTCCGCCGGCAGACTGGGATCGCCGCAGGGATGTGGTATCGCCACGCCCTTGACGATGCGGCTCGCGCCGACTTGCTCCGCCACCGGATACATCGCGCTAATCAACGCCACGGGAAGACCTGCTCTATCGAGTTCTTTGCTAATCACAGCGCCGCTGCGACTGCACGTCCCTCACGTCGCCACCAGCAGCACACCGTCGACGCCGTCTTTTTTCAAATCGGCGCTGATCTCTTGGCCGACCCGGCGCATTACCGCCGGCGAACCTTGATTGCCGGGGATCACGTAGTAGGCCGGATAAAGTTTGCCGCGGCCGATCTTGCCATCGGCTTCCAAGGCGCGCAGCGCGTCGAGCGGCATGCCGTAGTGCGGATTCTGATTCATGAAGGCGACGTTGTAACCGCCATGCACTGCTTCCCACTTGCCCGGCTCCAGCGTCTTCAGCTCGGCGAAGTTATACTTGCGCCAAAAAGTATTGCGGTAGGTTTTGAATCCGTCGGGATTGCCCCATGGCACCACGCCGCCGGTGCAGATGACGGCTAAATTCGCTGCGGCCGCATCGGCGAGCGGCGCCGCCGGCTCGACCTTGTCCCAAACTTCCATCGGCACTTCGGTGGTAAACGGCTTGCCGGCAACTTTGGCGAGCAGCATATCGATGGCGCGATCGGCGCCGGTACGGTCGACACGCACAAGCCGGCGAATGCCGCGCGGCAAATACCCTTCCCTCGCAGCGGGGCCAATTTCTTCGCCATCGGCTAACCGACAAGCGAACGGCGCCATCGCCGTCAGCGCGCGTGCCATGCCCGACGCAGTTTCGCTGGTCGGCAGCAAAAACACTTTGTCATTGTGATAGTCGCGATAGACGCTGACACCGGGATTTTCCGGCTCCATGCCGGTCACACAGCGTAAGCCCAATCGCTCGCTCACGGTCTGGCAAATCTCGACACAGGCTAGACCGTAACGACCGGCATTGAACGCTGGACCAGCGACCACGACAGCGGGCCCAAGCTTCTCTAACTCGGCGAGAATCGCGGCAGTGGCTTCGTCCTTATGCTCGTGAAAATAATTGTCGCCAAAGTAAACCGTCGCGACGACTTGGCCGCGCTCAGCCAGCTGCGCCTGCAACCCACGCGCCGCCCCCACCGCGCCGTCGACGATGGCAACCGGAATAACGGCCTTTTCTTCACCGCCGATACCGGCGAAAAACTGGTTAAGGATATGCACGACGCGGATCATGGTTCGTCCCTCCTGTTTAAACAATTCGCGTAATGACCAGATTACCAACCGATTAAATATCCGTCGGCCATAAACCGAGGAATTCTGATTGCGTCGACACGAAGTCGACTTTTTGTTTTCCGTCATTCCCGCGCACGCGGGAATCCAGGTTTATTCCGGTGAATTCGAAGATGGATTCCCGTTGTCACGGGAATGACGGAACTTCTCTGCACCTGAAGCATGCCCTAAGCGTCCTGAGCCTGGGTCGAAGGATCGAAGGCGCGAGAGGTTTCAGCCATCCCCTAGAGGGACATTAATTCTCTAATTTCCGCGCGATGCGATCGTCGATCAAATCTTCCACTTTTAGTTTAGCGTACTTGGGGTCCGCTTTGCTGAGCA
>JAERMN010000319.1 GCA_016844625.1 Deltaproteobacteria bacterium | reverse complement strand
CTTTCGCCAAGCCGTGGGCGTAGGCTTTGCCGATCCCCACGCCGCCGCCGGTGACAATTGCCACTCTGTCTTTCAATCGCATGGTGTACCTCCAGAACTGAAAATTCGAAATCCGAAATCCGAAATTCGAAACAAACTGGGGAAAATAAATCTCAAATACGGACAATCCAAAACACCGAATCCGAAGGAAGCTTGTTTGGAATTTTATATGTTTTGGTCATTTGAATTTGTTTCGGATTTCGATATTTGGATTTTCTTCCCTCGGCGCCTTTGCGCGAGATATCCTCTTTGTTCCTCAGACTTTTAGCCGGTAAAAACTAATCGGGTTGTCGAGCCGCTCGTGCGGGTAGTCCGACGGCCACATTAGACATTTCGGATTGAACTGCTGGAGCACGAAGGGCAGGGCTTTTTCTTCGACTTCGCAGGTGGTCCAGATTTGGCCGTTGCGAATCAGTTCGCTCGGCTTCTGTTTCAAGAGTGGCGCTTGAACCCGGTAAGGTTTTTCCATCTCTTCATCCATGCGGTCCATCATATAAGGGAGCCAGCCGCAGCCGGCTTCGAGGAAGGCGACTCTGAGTTTGGGGAAACGCACGAAGACGCCTTCGAAAACCATATGGGTGAACTGAATCAAGATCGCGAAGGGATGTTCGAGCGTGTGGACGTGGAGAAACTTATTAAAAAAGTCGAAACCCATGCCGCGGCTCGGCGCGCCGTGAATCGTCAGCGGCATGCCCAATCGCTCGGCCGCTTCGTAGATTGGATCGAAGTCGGTGTGGCCGTAGCCTTTGTTCAGCCACGTGACTGCCGGCAAGAGGCCTGCGACATGGCCCAAAGATTTCGCGCGCTCCAATTCCTTCGCTGCTTCGAGCGGTTCGTGCACCGGCAAAATCGCGACACCTTGAAGACGCGGACTTTGTTTGATGAAACGATCAGCGAGCCAGGAATTATAGGCGCGCGCGAGCACGCAGGCCCATTCGGGATTCTGTATGAGCCCGAGTCCTAACCCGCCTGTTGGATAAAGAACCGTGGTGTGAACGCCGAGTTCATCAAGAAATTGCAGCCAGCGCGGCGCGGGAGTTTCCGGATCTTTGCCGGGCACGCCGGTGCCGCGGTTCCAACCGTCGAGTGAGGGGAAATAGCCGTAAGTTTCGAAACGTGGCTCGCTGGTGTAACGGCCGCCTAGGTAGTCGTGCAGCTCGCGATCTTTTTCTAGCACGTGGCCGTCGGCGTCGATGATGGGATAATTCACGTTCATTTTGCTTCTCCTCTAATCGCTGTTCCTTTTCCGGGCGTCATTCCGGGCGACCCCGGCGAAGGCCGGGGGAGACCCGGAATCCAGGGGATGCGGTGGCTGGATTCCCGCTTTCGCGGGCATGACGAATCGGAACATTCCATCACTCCATTTACAAGAACGATATGCCGCCGTCGACGTTTACCGTTTGGCCGGTCATGAAATCGCTCAGCGGCGAGGCGAGAAACAGCATGGCGCCGACGACGTCTTGTGGCATTTGAATTCTTTTCAACGATCGCAGGCGCACGGACGATTCTCTGAATTTGATGGTTTGCTCGGTCGGATTTTCTTCAGATAGCGTGTTTCCTGGTGCAAGGCAATTGACGTTGATGTTGTCGGCGCCAACTTCGCGCGCCAGTGTGCGAGTGAAACCGATGGTGGCCGCTTTCGAGGTGACGTAGTGGATTCTTCCCGGCGCGCCGGCGAAGACGGTGCCGGAGGCGATGTTGATGATTTTGCCGGACTGCTGCTTTCGCATGGCCGGCAGCACGGCGCGGCAGCAGAAAAACAGGCCGCGCAGATTGACCGCCATCAGTTGGTCCCATTCGTCGGGATCGATGGTTTCAATCCGGCCGCGGTGCATCGGCACGACGGAAAAAACGGCGGCGTTGTTAATCAGTACATCGATGCGGCTGAAACGTTCGAGCGTCTTTGTGGCCATTTTCTTGGTCGCGTCTTCGTTCGACACGTCTACTTGGATCGCCAGCGCTTGCGCGCCGATTTCGCTGGCCACTGCTCGTGCGCCCGGTTTGTCGATGTCGGCGATGACGACGCGCGCGCCGGCATTCGCAAATCCTAAGCAGTAGGCTTTGCCGATGCCGTGCGCGCCGCCGGTGACGATGACGACTCGGTCTTTCAGTGCGGCAATCATCTAAGTCGCGAAGGGGTATTGGAGCGATGGAGTCATAGAGTGTTGGGAAGAGCAGCGGAAATCTTCGGACCCAACATCCCATCACTCCAATACTCCATCACTCCATTCTCCCTCAGCCGATCGCCGGGTTGATTAAAGCTTTGGTCGGGAAAGTGCCCGGCACTTCGCCGCCGATGGAGCGGATGCAGTGCTCGATGTCCTTCAAGGGAAAGACATGGCTGACCATTTGCTCGACGGGGAACTTGGTCTCTTCAATGATGCGCAGCGCCGCTTCCGTGGCGTCGTTGTCGGCGGTGAAGCAGCCTTGCAGCTTGATTTCATTCCACACCAATTTATCCATCAACATCGGCGTCACCGTGGTGTCACCGGTCAAACCACCGAGCACCATGGTCGATTGCCGATGCAGACAATCCACCGATTTTAAAATCGCGTTGGGGTTGCCCGACACGTCGACGACCACGTCGCAGAGTTCGCCGTTGGTTTCCTTGCGGATAACTTCGACGACATCTTCTTCTTCGACATTGATCGTTCGCGTCGCGCCGAATTTTTTCGCCAATTCTAACCTCGGCTTATCGCGGCCGATGCCGGTGATAAAAATTTTCGCCGCGCCGGCATGCTTCGATGCAAAGGTGCAGGATAAACCTTGCTGGCCGGGGCCCTGGATGAGCACGTAATCGCCCATCTTGACGCCGCCGCGGCGGATCGCCCATTGAAAGCCATTCGCCATGACGGAGCCGATCAACGCCGCCGCTTCGGCGGACAACGACTCGCTGACCTTGGTGCAAAGCACATCAGGTGCCAGGTAGAGATAGTCGGCGAAACCGCCAAACAGATGGGGCGGCAGGTCGCACTTAGTTCGGCCACCGTAGTTGGTGCGCTGGCGGCAAAAGCGCTGGTTGTTACGTCGGCAGTCGGCGCAGCGGCCGCAGCCGAGGGCGCCTTTGAGAATCACGCGGTCGCCTTCCTTGACATGGTGAATCGCCGCGGCGTTCTTGCCGAGCTTTTCCACTCGGCCAAGAATTTCGTGGCCGAGTATGATCGGGTAGTCGACTTTGAGCTTGCCGTGCAGATATTTCACGTCGGTGCCACAGACGCCGCCCATCTCGATTTTGATTAAGCCACCATCGGCTGGAATGTCGGGCATCGGATATTCGCGGATCTCAAGTTTGTCTGGTCCTAGTAACGTCGCTCCTCGTACGCTTGCCATGGTTTGTCCTCCTTAAGGTTGTTCAATCTCTGTGGGTCAATTCCCCGCAGCTCGCTGGTTTAAGTTAATTGCCTATCCGAAGTCCGTCATTCCCGCATGCTTTAAGCGGGAAGCCAGGCGGGTCCGGAACTGGACCCCCGACCCATTCGACGTGGCTCAGGGTCGCCCGTCGAGAGCCTCTGGGTCGAACGATGATGAGCACAGTCAAACCACGATAAACACATTCGGGGGTGGCGCCTTTAAGACAAATCTCATCGCTTAGTTCTGATACCGCGCAGCGTGCTGCGGGGTTGTTCAATGAGGTTCGCTTGAGATTCTCCGCTGTCGCTCACGATGACGCAGCCCTAATTGTTATCAGGGGTTGCCTCACTTCACTCGGTATTCCTGCGCAACTTTGTCGATGAAGCCGCTGCTTTCAAGCTCCTTGACCAATGATTGGTCGGCGTAGCGTTCCGGGTTTTCTTTTAAGACCTTGGGATCTCTCTTGCCGACTTCTTGGATGGGCAGCTCGAAATATTCCCGCGATGGATAGGGCTTCAACGGAAAGTCATACTCTTTAAAATTTTCTTCCAGCACGTCGCGGTCCTGCACTTTCATGTACTTGGACAAGACTTTCATGGCGAACTCTTTATTTGACTTATAGAGCGCCACGCCTTCGATCATCGCCTTGGTGAAGTTGACTAGCTCGGGCCGTGTTTTCGCCAAGTACGGTCGGCGCGACACGAAGAATAGGCTGGAGTAGGGAATGTTCAACTTGGACGCATCGATCAACAGCGTCATGCCGAGTTTTCGCGCCATTAGCGTCATCGGCGGCGTGAGCATGGCGGCATCGGCGTTGTTGGTCTCGACCGCGGCGATGCGGTTGGATTGATTGCCGAACTGGAGCAAGGCAACGTCGGTGTCCGGCCGCAGCCCCTCGCGCTGGAGCAGAAAGCGCGCGGCGAAATCCGCGTTGCTGCCGAAGCGGCTGATGGCGATGCGCTTCACCTCTTTGATGCTCTTGATGCCTTTGCGCGCGTAGACGCGGTTGTCCATGGTACTGCCCAGCCGGCCGAACATGACTAGGTCGAGGTTCGGCGTCGAGATCACCACTTGCGGCGAAAACATGCCGACGTGCGCATCACCGGAGCTGAGCGCGGCGGCGGCCAAGGAAGCGCCTTGAATAAAAATCAGCTCCACGTTGTTGCCGTACTTCTCGAAGAGCTTGGCTTCCTTGGTCACCCACAGCGGCGCGAATTGGCCAACCTCGCTAGTCCAAACGACATTGATGTTGGCGGCGAGCGCGGCTGGCGCTTGCGTCAATACGGTAGTGAAAGCTATCAGGCGTAATGCCTGAGCGATAATTTTCATGCAATTCTCCTTTGTTCGGCGGCACGTGAACCGCTTTCTTATGTTGACCTTGATTATCGCTTATCCCTATACTTCCGAAACGACCCTGGATCAAGTTCATGGAGGACGGAATGGTTCGAATCGCCATCGCGTTATTGCTGGTTTCATTAACGATCAACTCGGCGTCGGCGCAAACCCCGGTGCGGGTGATGACGGGCTATGCCGCTACTTCCGGTCCCCATGCCGTACTCTGGATGGCGCGCGAGGCAGGACTGTTCGACAAGAACGGTATCAAAGCCGAAGTCGC
>JAERMN010000318.1 GCA_016844625.1 Deltaproteobacteria bacterium | reverse complement strand
ACCAATCGCACATCCACGGCCGCTACACCACCGCCTTGAGCGCGTACCATAATCGGGTTGATTTCCATATCCGCTAAATGATTTCTGTGCGCGGCGAAAATATCTGACAAACCGACCATCGCTTTCACCAGCGCGTCGACATCGCGCGGGCCTTGGCCGCGCACGCCTTCGAGGACTTTGTAGCCGCGCAGCTCCTTGAGCATGGCGCGTGCTTCTTTTTCGTCGACGGGCAGTAAGCGAATCGACACATCTTTCAAAATTTCGACGAAGATGCCGCCCAGCCCGACCATCAGAAACGGTCCGTACTGTGGATCGGTACGCGCTCCAATCAACACCTCGGCACCTTGGACCATTTCTTGGATGAGCAATTGCGCTTTGCCCGAAGTTTTGGCCAGAAGTTTTTGCCCTTCAGTTTGCACTTCTTCCACGCTCTTCAAACCGAGAACCACCGCGCCGGACTCCGTTTTGTGCACGACTTCGGCGGCGATCAGTTTCAGCGCCACGGTGAAGCCGATCTCTTTCGCCCGCGCCGCCGCTTCTACCGCAGTATCCGCCAGCGCTTGCTTGGGTAACCCGATGCCTTTGCTCTGCAGGAGCTTGTTGAGATTCTCACCGTCGAGATCGGCAGCGTTACCGCCCGCCGTCGGCAATGCGGGAACGCCGGCGATTCTGCGCTCGCCGTACAAACCCAGTCCCGCCAGCGCGCGCAAGGTCGGCTTGATCGCCTGCAGGAACGGCATGCCCGCTTCTTCCTGAAAAGCGCGGCTCTCATCCACGCAGCTGTAAGTCGATCTAGCGAATGCGAGCACTGGTTTATCCGTCGCCGCAATCGCGCTCTTGAACAGTTCGGCGCTGCGCGTCTGGCCGCGCGGCAATTCGCCGTGGATCGCCAGCAGATCGACGCCGGGATCGTCAGCGTGAAGTTTGACGATGTTGATGAAACCCGCCTCGTCGCCGAAGCCCGCGACGCCGCATTCAAGCGGATTCTCGACGGCCAATTCCTGCGGAATGAGCGGCCGTATCGCTTCTTTGGTCTGCTCGCTTAGCTGCGCTAAGTTGGTGTTGAGCTCATCGCAGTGATCACAGATGAGTCCTTTCATGCCACCCGAGTTGACGACGATCGCCGCGCGGCTGCCTTTCGGGAAACGGCCTGGCATGAATGCGAGGGTGATCTCGATCATGTCTTCCAACGTCGGGCAGCGGATAATTCCCAAGCGCTTGCACACCGCGTCGAACACTTCGTCCGCGCCGGCGAGCGAACCGGTGTGCGAGATCGCTTGACGCTTGCCCATTTCCGAGCGGCCGAGTTTCACGGCTAAGATGGGTTTGCCTTTTTTCAACGCCTGTTCGGCGACGGACATGAACTCATTGGGCCGGCGGATGCCTTCGACCATGAGTGTAATAATTTTTGTTTCCGGATCGTCGACTAAAAAAGACAAATAATCCACCAGATCGAGACTCACTTCATTGCCGCTGGAGATTGCGTAGCTAAAGCCGATGCCGCGCTCAGTCGCGCCTTTGATCCAGTTGCCGAGCGAACCGCCGCTTTGAAAAATCAGCCCCACTGGCCCTTTCTTGAGAAGCGGCGTCACAGTCGGAAATGTCCACAATCCCTCGCTGACGGAATAAGAACCCATGCAGTTGGGCCCGCAGATGACCATGCCGGTCTTGTCGCAGAGATCGCGCATCGCCTGGGCGCGCGCTTTGCCTTTTTCATCGTCGCCTTCGCCGAATCCCGCGGTGTAGATCGTCGCCGAGCGCGTGCCCAGCTTCGCCGCCTCTTCGAGAACGCCGAGGACGGCGCGCGTCGGAATAAGAATCAGCAGCTCGTCAGGCACTTCCGGACATGCCGCGAGATTCGGATAACACTTGTCGCCATAGAGTTCTTGGTAGTTCGGATTGATCAGATAAACGCCGCCGGGATATTTCGCGCCTTTTAAATTGCGATAAATCCCCTGGGGCCAAGCGCCCTTCTGCGACGCGCCGATGATCGCCACCGACTTCGCGCGCAATAAATTACCAACCGCTTTCGCGGTAAAGTTAGCCATGTGATTTCCTTCTAATTTGAGATTCGAATCCTATGTCACAGACGCTGGGTGACTGCAAGAATAGGCACGATGAAGTACCGGAGCAGGACGGAATTACTCCCGCCAAGCATGTCCTGAGTCTCGTCGAAGGGGCGCGAAGGCGCAAAGTTAAAAGAAAATAATTTCCGAACTTGGCGTCTTTGCGCCTTTGCGGGAGATGTTCCGAACGTGTTCTTATTTGCGACCTTTGCGTTCACTGCGGCCAAGTCAGCTCGTTTCCGCGAACACCTGCCAGCGCTGCGCCGGCAGCTCGACGACCGCCTGCTGGCCCACGTTCAACTCCGTGTCGCCGGCGAGCTTGGCGAATAGCGTCACGCCGCGCACTTCCACTTCCAAAAGCGCGGCGTCGCCGAGATAGTTCTTGCTCATCACTTTGCCGACTGTGGTGGCAGCGCCGTAACTGGGCGCCGCGGCAACTTGGACATGCTCGGGGCGGATCGCCAGGGTCACGGCTGCGCCGGGACTGATACCATTAGGCACCGCCGCGGCGATCGCGCCGAATGGCGACGCCACTCGATCCTTCGCCTCCACGGTGCCTTTGACGAAATTCATCTCACCGACGAACTGAGCGACGAAAAGACTCGCCGGCCGCTCGTAGACTTCATGCGGCGATGCGATCTGGAGAATCTCGCCGGCATTCATCACGCATACGCGGTCGCCGAGACTCAAAGCTTCCGCCTGATCGTGGGTGACGTACAACGTCGTCACGCCGATCGACTTGGCAATCTTACGCAGCTCCACCCGCATCTGTTCGCGCAAGCGCGCGTCGAGATTGCTCAGCGGCTCGTCCATGAGCAAAATCTTCGGCTCGGTGACCATGGCGCGCGCCATCGCCACGCGCTGCTGCTGCCCGCCGCTTAAATCCGTCGCCGGGCGCTCGCCGAGGCCGTCTAGTTGCACGCGCTTGAGCGCTTTCTCGACTCTATCGGCAACGTCAACCTTGGAATAACGCGTGCGTCCTTGAGTCAATGGAAAGGCAACGTTTTGAAACACGTTCATATGCGGCCAGATGGCGTAAGACTGAAACACCATGCCGAGATCGCGCCGTTCCGTCGGCACATAAACGCGCCGCGCTAGAGAATTGACCAGCTTGCCGGCGATTTCGATCTCGCCGCCGTCGGGCCGCTCCAACCCCGCGACGCAGCGCAACGTCGTCGTTTTGCCGCAGCCGCTCGGCCCGAGCAAAACGCAAAATTCGCCCTCGGCGACTTCCAGATCGATGGACCGCAACGCATCGACACGTCCCTGGTTGGCGCGAAAAGATTTCTGCAAAGCACGGATGCTAATCATTCATCCTCACTGCGTTCGGAATGGCAAATTACATATTGCAAATTCCAGATCCCTCGAACCGCCGTCACGCCATAAGTATTAATCTGGAATTTGGACCGCCGCGTCATGTCCTCATGATGCGGCGCCGATCTCGCCGATACGAGACAGCGCGAAGCGCACGGTACCGACAACGATCGTCGCAAAGAGGATCAAGATCACCCCTAACGCAGAAACCTGAGGAACCCAGCCGCTCCCCCAAAATTGCCAGACCACTGTAGAAATCACGACGTTGCTACGAGTAAGCAGTGTCAGCGACATCGTGACCTCGCGATAGGAGAGCATGCCGATCCAGATCCAGCTATTGAGCACTCCGGCGGCGATCAGCGGCAGAACTATTTTCCCCAAAACTCGCGGCGCCGAGGCCCCGGCAACCCTGCCCGCCTCTTCCAACTCACGGTGAACTTGGATCATAACGCTGTTGGTGGTTCGCGTGCCGTAGGCGATCCAGTTGATCGTATGAGCCAGAACGATGATCGCCACCGTGCCGTATAATGGGAAATAGTCACGATAAGCGAGCCCCAGATAGGCGAGCCCTACCGCCATCAGAATTCCCGGCACGGCATGGGGGATAAAAACCAACGTATCGAGAAAACCGCGGAAGGACACCTGGGTTCTGATCACGATCCACGACACCAGCACACTCAGGATCATAGTAATCGTCGGCACCACCAGCATGAGTATCAGGGTATTGATGAACGGCTGGGGGCCGACGTGATTAGGCAACTCGATATAATGTTTGAGCGTCAACGATGAAAGCGCCTGCGCCGACGGTAACTGCAAATACGGCAACAGCGAGGCCCACAACAGCACGGCAAAGGGAATAAAAACCTCGATGGACAGATAAAAGAACACGAAAACGAGCGCCGCCCACTTCCAACCCCCGAGCGCGATCTCCCGCGGGCGATATCCTCTGCCGGTAATCACGGTGTACTTCTTCCCTTGCTTCACCAGTCGAACGTACAAGAAGGCCAGGATGAGACCGAGCAAGAGCATGATCGCGCCGTAGGCGCCCGCCATGCCATAGTCCGGCAGACCTGTGGAAGGCGTCGTGGAGGTAAAAATAAGCGAGCTTAAAACCAGGATACGCGCGGGCAAGCCAATAATGGCCGGCACTTCGAAGACCGCGATGGCGGTCATGAAAAGATAAACCATCACTCCCGCGATGGCCGGCCAGGTGATGGGAATATTGATCTTGAAAAACGTCCTAAGCTTGCCGACGCCGGCAGTATAGGCCGCCTCTTCCAGCGACGGGTCCATGGATCGGTAGG
>JAERMN010000317.1 GCA_016844625.1 Deltaproteobacteria bacterium | reverse complement strand
ATGTCGAAGGGCCGGTATGACGGAGTATGACTTTGCCTGAAGCGGGTGATTTCAACCATCCCTGTAAGGGATATTGAGGAGAACGAAAATGGCGAAGAACGGTTTTAAGGCGATGGATTCCGACATGCATGTGTTCGAGCCGGCGGATTTGTGGCAGCGCTATATCGACAAGAAATATCTCGACCGCGCGCCCCAAGGGCTCAATCGCTCGTTTCGCGATCTCGGCGTTGAAGTCGAAGGCAAGGTGCTGCCGATCCCGCGCAATCCCGAAAACCCCGCGCTGGCCAAGTACCGCCACGACTTTTTCCAAGAAAAATATGGCGACGCGGGCAAACGAAACTTCGACGGCGTTTCGCAGCTCCAAGCGATGGATAAGGAAGGGCTCGATATCGCGTTTCTGTTTCCGACCCGCGCGTTGACGGTGCTCGGCATTGACGGCCTCGACCCCGATTTCGCCAGCGCCATCGCCCGCGCTTACAACGACTGGCTCCACGACTTCGCTCAGAGCGATCCCAAGCGCATGTTCGGCGTCGCCATGGTCGCGCCGCACGACATCAGCGGTTCGATTGAAGAGATTCGCCGCACGGCAAAAGAGTACGGCTTTCGCGGCATCTTTATTCGGCCCAATCATGTCAACAACAAGAAATGGAGCGATCCCTACTACGATCCGCTGTGGGCCGAGTGCGAGAAATTAAACCTGCCCGTCGGCTTCCACGAAGCTGGCCGTGTCTATCTGCCGCAGCCGGCTTTCTCCCACATCTGCTCGACTTTCTCGATGTTTAATACCTTCGGCTTTCCCTTCGCCAACATGCTCGCCTGCGGCGACATGATCTTCGGCGGCGTGATGGAGCGCTTTCCGAAATTGAAAGTCGCCTTTCTCGAAGGCAACTGCTCGTGGGTGCCGTGGTTACTCTGGCGCATGGGCGATGGAATATTTCCAGCGCCAATGCTACGGCGCCGTCGAATGCGACGAGATCACCGCCAAACACATCCCCGAGTATGGCCTCGAAGACAATATGGTCTTCTCCACCGACTACCCCCACCTAGACGTAAAATACCCCCACGCCATCGACACGTTCTTAAAAATGCCCTTCACCGATCAAATGAAACGAAAGTGGCTGTGGGACAACTGCGCGAGGATGTATAGCTTCGAGTAAGAGGAAGGAATGGCCGCAAAGAACGCAAAGTTCGCAAAATAAGAATAAATAACGCCGCCGCTTACTTTCCTTTCAGGAGCGGTTTACGTTTCATCAGCTGCGACCACGCAAACTTGCGAATTTCAAACTTAAACGAACCGAAGTTAATCAGTAATCCGTGTTCGAGTTTCGCGGAGCGAAGGTAACCGAGGACTTGGGCCACATGTTCAAGGGCTAACGATCTGCCAGCCTTAATCTCGGCTATCAGAACGTCCTCGACCAGAAGGTCCGCGTAATATTCTCCTAGTAATGTTCCATCTTCATCGTAAACGTTTAGCGGAAACTGCGGTTTTACATTTAAGTCAGCCTTGCGCAGACGATGAACCAGCGCAGTTTCGTAAACTTTTTCCAGGTGCCCCGGTCCAAGATACACATGAATGTCGTACGCAACTTGCCGCACTCGATTGCACAACTGTTTAACTTCAAGCTCCGTCATTTTTTGTGTACTTTGCGTTCTTTGCGGCTAATTTCTCCGAATCCTAAATCTCCGCTATCACCGGGGCGTGGTCGGAGGGGCGCTCTTTGGCGCGCATGGCCTTGTCGATGGAGCAGCTCTTGCACGATTTCGCCAGTTCCTGTGATAGCAAAATGTGGTCGATGCGCAGGCCCAGGTTTCGTTTGAAGCCGTTCATACGATAGTCCCACCAACTGTAAGATTTCTCCGGCTGGTCGAACATGCGGAAACTGTCCGTCAGACCGGCGGCGATCATGTCTTCAAATGCCGCTTTCTCTGGCTCGCTGAACAGCACCTTGCCAGTCCAGAACTTTGGATCGTACACGTCGCGGTCTTCCGGCGCGATATTGTAATCGCCCAATAGCGCCAGCTTGGGATACTTCGTCATTTCCTGCTTCAACCAAACGATCAACTTCATCAGCCAATCGAGCTTATATTTATATTTGTCCGACTCGACGGCCTCGCCGTTGGGAATGTAAACGCAGATCACCCGCACACCCTGCACCGTCGCGGCGATCACCCGCTTCTGCGGATCGTCGAAATTGGCAATTCCCTTGCTAATGTCCGCGGCTTCGGTCGGCGACAAGATCGCCACGCCGTTGTAGGTCTTCTGTCCCGAAAACGCTGCTTGATAACCGGCCGCGTTGATCTCAGCGATCGGAAAGTTCGAATCCTCGAGCTTAAGCTCTTGCAGACAAAGCGCGTCCGGCTGGTGCGCCGCGAGAAATTCCAACACCTGCGGCAGACGGACCTTTAGCGAATTCACATTCCAAGTGGCAAGTTTCATAGACCGCCTTTCATTCCTACTGAGTGAATTTCCATGGGTTACTTTTTCGGCACCAGAGACAAAAGCCAGGGCTCGAACTCGTTGATCTTTTTTTTGTGCTCTTCGAGCCCGGTGAAAAGATATTGCCGCTTGGGGTCCAGGATGAACTCAGCTTGGACGATTCCCTCTTTCGGGATATCCACGCGCAACGAATTTTCCCTAGTGATCTTCTGAAACGCCATCTGGCCTTCTCGGCTTAACACCCAGTTGAGAAACACCTTCGAAGCGTGGGGATGCGGCGCGCTCGCCAACATAGAACCCGGATCGTTGCCCGCGCCAACCGCTCCCAAGCCTTCGAGAAAAATCGTCGCGACCGGCAGGCCTTTAAGCGCGAGATCGGGACAATCGACGCCGCCTAGCGCGATCGCGAATTTACCGTTTGCCAGCCAGTCACCGAGCTGCACCAAGTTGCGCGAGGTGGTGATGTCCATCTCGCCAAAAAGGCGCTTGAGATACTTGGGACCCAAGTCTTCGCGGACGTAGAGGGCGTACATCTGATTGCGCGCGCTGCCATTTCGCAAGTCCTGAGAGGCGATCTTTCCCTTCCACTTAGGATTGAGAAAATCCCAATAACTCTTGAGCTCGCCGACTTTGATCAAGTTGGTATTGATGCAAGCGGACGCATAGGGCACGGCGCGCCACATGACGATAAACTGTTCTTCGCTGTCGGCAAACAAAAGCTTGCCTTTGAACCAAGCGGCGGGTTCGAGGACTTCGGGCAGGACGAGTAGCGGTCGAATCGGTTGCAGCAGGCCTTTGTCCTTGAAAGTCCCAAGTAGCGTATCCGTGCCGCCCAAAAGCAGATCGACCTGGCGCACGCCGGCGCGCTGCTCCGCCATCAGACGCGAGGTCACCTCGCTCAATCGTCCCGGAGTATAGAGCACGCGAATCTTTGGGTACGCCTTAGGAAAAATCTCGCTATAAAGAATCTCCTGATCGCGCCCGCGCGGGCCGTAGATCACCAGCTGCCCTTCCTTTTCGGCGGCCCGAATCGTCGCGTCCCAATCCGCCTTCCAATTGGCCGGTTGAGCGGCAAAATTTTGGCCAGCCAGCGAAACCAGCCAGACGACCGAAAAAACGATCTCCAACCCAGAGCGCCGCGGTTTCATCGTACACCTCCTTAGAGCCGAAGTTCCGTTTATGTTCGGACTGAACTGCCCCCGCCTAGAAGGCGAGGTTCCGATTATCGTGAGCTCCAAGCCGGCAAGAAATTTCCCCTCTCCACCACGTCTTGGTGGGGGAGAGGGTTAGGGTGAGGGGGCGCACCGTGAGGGGGCGCAACGGCGAGGGGCCGTCTCAGGCCGGACCCTCACCCCTACCCTCTCCCGCAAGCGGGCGAGGGTGATCTAGCTTTTCTCCTTTGAAGACATCGCCTGGTATACTTCGCATGATGGCTATGAATTTCAACCATCCCCGAATCGGATATTAACGCCAGGTACTCCACCCCCTTTTTAGTGACCATTTCTTTCCCGCTTGAGACAGCGCGTCGACGACGACTTTCAGCACCGCTTTCATCGCCAGCCACTGGTCGGTGGCCAAATATTTGACACCGTCAAGACGCCGGCATTGCGGATCAACATCGTCCTTTGGAATGCGGCTTGATCGACTCGAAACACTTCGCTTGCATGAAATCGTCACTGCGCAGCGCACTAGAGTTCCTGGCGCGACGTGGGCGATCAATTCCTTCTCAGCCTGGTCCATGATCGATTGCTTTTTGCCATCCTAACTTTCGCATAGCTTGTTTAAAAGAGGGGAAATATCGAAACTCGAAAGCAGCCCCGCGGACCGAAACAAATCCGAATGACCAAAATAGATAAAATTCCAAACAAAATTGTTTCGGATCCGGTGTTTTGGATTTTCCCGATTTAAGAATTATTTGTCTTGGCGTTTGTTTCGATCCGCGGGGCCGCTTTAGATATTCGGATTTCGGATTTTGCTTGCCGGCGTCATTTCTCCAGCGTCTCTTTGCCGACGACCAAAAGCAACGTCGCGGACAGCAGCAACAGCGGCGCGTAGGCCAGAAACGGCACACCGGGATTGAAAGTGTTTGCCAGGTAACCGCCGATCAGCGGCGCCATGCCGCTGCCCAACTCGGCAACCGTGCGCCTGAGCGCTTGCAGGCGCCCGCGCACATGCGCCGGCGCGACATCGTAAGTCGCGGTCGCCAGCGAACCGAGAGAAAGTCCCTGGGCGACGCCGGAAATGCCGATTAACAGCGCCAGCTGGAGAAAATTACTTGTCAGCGGAATCAAAAGAAATGTTAGCGCGGGAATGGCAGTGCTCGGCACCGTGCACCATTTGCGTCCGACGCGGTCCATCACGAATCCGGCGGGGATCATCATCGCGAAAATCACCACGCCGGAAATAGTAAACAGCATGCCGACTTGGCTCGGCGAGAGATGCATATACCGCACCGCGTAAAGTGGCAGCATACTCTGGACAAGGATCCGTTGCGATTGATTGACCATGGTCGCAAACACAATGGAGCCATAAGTGGATCTCAGATCCGGCCGAATTTCCCGATAGAGACGCGCCAGGCCGATGCTTCGCTCCCTCAATCCGGCCAAGCCCCAACCTTTCGCGGCGCCGTTTGCCGACGACTTACCGTGAGACTCCCCCGGTGAGTTTGCCACGAGCATGCCCAAGAAAACTGAAATTACACTAAAGACCGCGTAGCCGAGAAACGCCGCTCTGTAGTTAAACAACTCCGTCAACCAGCCGCCGAGAAACGGGCAGAACGCCATGCCGATGGTATGGGTGCCATGGAGGCTGCTGATGATTCGCCCGCGCTGACTGCTGGGCGCCTGATCGATGGCAGCGATCTCACGAGCCACCGAACCGAGCGTGTCGGTCGCGCCCAAAATGAAAGCGAGCGACACCAGCAACAAAAACCATGGCACAAAGACCGCGCCCAATGACGCTGCCGCCGCAACCGCGGCTGAACCAACTAAACCAAAACGCGTGCCTTTACGATCGAGCAGCACCCCACCGATCACCGTGCCGGCCATCTTACCGAAGGCGAACGCAGTGATGACCTGGGCCGCGCCGCCGGCCGACACGTCGAACTCTCGCGCCAACACCGGTATGGTCGGAATGATCATCGCCCAAGAGCCGGACAAAAATGTGCTCACATAGAGCGCGCTCAATCCGCGCACGG
>JAERMN010000316.1 GCA_016844625.1 Deltaproteobacteria bacterium | reverse complement strand
ACTTTTCGTTTTTCGGATTCTCTGCCAATCCCTTTCTCCCACCTCGCCAGCGTCGTTGGGTCCACTCCCAACCGTATAGCCATTTCCCGTTGACTCAGTCCGAGTTCGCGGCGAGACCACGCGAGTTTTTCACCAAAAGTTACGGGCGGAGGTAATGGATTGTAACCCAAAAACCCGATAATCCTGGGCATGTCATGGACCTGCGGCGAGTTTGTGTTGCGTTCCCAGTTGTAGACGGTCGCCTCGGACACGCCAATCTGTACGGCAACATCTCTTTGAAAAAGTCCCAGATCGAGCCGTTTCTTTCTGATATGATCGCCTAGAGATTCCAGCTTTTTCGGGTACTTAGCTGGCTTCGGCTTTTGAGCAACCAGGTTAACACGGCAGAAAGGTAACGCAGGGACAGGGATTCATCGCGGCGACCAGCATGAAACGTGCTGGAAAATTAATCGAGCCCATGGCGCGCGAGACGGTGATGTTGCCGTCTTCGAGGGGCTGGCGCAACACTTCCAACACGTTGCGGCGGAACTCCGGCAGCTCGTCGAGGAAAAGCACGCCGTGGTGCGCCAGGGAAACCTCACCCGGCTTTGGCACCGTGCCGCCGCCAACTAGGCCCGCGTCTGAAATCGTATGGTGCGGCGAGCGGAACGGCCGTGTCGCGATGATCGCCTGGCCGTTGAGCGTGCCCATGACGCTGTGGATTTTGGTCGTCTCCAAAGCCTCGGCGAGGGTGAGATCGGGAAGGATCGTCGGCAGCCGCTTGGCCAGCATGGTCTTGCCGGAACCGGGCGGGCCAACGAGAATCACGTTGTGCCCACCGGCGGCGGCGACTTCGAGGGCGCGTTTCACATGTTGCTGCCCTTTGACGTCGTTGAAGTCGGCGTGGTACTGCGAGTTTTGATTGAACAGGTCGTCGAGATTGGCGGTGGTGACCGGCAGCGCTTGAGCGCGGTTTAAAAACTCCACCACCTGCGGCAAGTCACGCGCGCCGAGGATTTCCACGTCGCTCACCACCGCGGCTTCGGCGGCATTTTGCTCCGGCAAAATTACGCCTCGCATTTTCTCTTTTTTTGCCGCCATGGCGATGGCCAGCGCGCCGCGCACCGGTTTGATCGTGCCGTCGAGGGACAGCTCGCCGATCAGCAAATAATGATCGAGCAATTCCTTCTCGACGATCCCTTCGGCGGCGAGAATGCCGACCGCCATCGGCAAATCGTACGCCGAGCCTTCCTTCTTGATATCGGCAGGCGCGAGATTAATCGTGATGCGCTTGGCGGGAAAAGTGTAGCCGCAATTTTTCACCGCGGCGCGGATGCGGTCTTTGCTCTCTTTGACCGCGCCTTCCGGCAGGCCGACCGTGGCGAGCTGAGGCAAACCCGAGGCAAGATCGATCTCGACCTCGACGCGCAGTGCGTCGATACCGTAGAGAGCCGCGCTGTTAACTTTGGCGAGCATGGGAGTGGCAAACCGGCCGGCAGGCTAACAAAGCCGGTCGGGAATAACAAATGGAAAATCCTCCAGCTACCAGCCCTTGTGAGAATGCCCAAGGTTCGCTAAGTATCTGAGCCAGCATATGCGACGTTACCGATCGCGTTTCATGCGCGGGAACTAAGAACCGGATGACTCGCGCAAAGAGGCAAAGCACGCCAAGACGACGGGATAAATCTCAAATTCGAAATCCGAAATTCGAAACAAATTCAAATGACTAAAACAAATGCAATGTTCCAAACTAGGCGCTTCGGACTAGTATTTTGGTATTTCTTATAATTGGGTGTTTATTTGACCGTGAGTTTGTTTCGAATTTCGATATTCGGATTTCGAATTTTGATGCCGGATTGCTTGGCGTCTTGGCGGGAGCATTCTCTTCAGCAGTTACAAAAACATACTTGAAGGAGGCAAAGCCATGGGAACCAAATACAAAGAAGTGAACACGCTATCGTTTATCGGCAACGTCGGCCCGAAGACCGAGCGGGTCTGGAAGGAAGTCGACGAGGAGGAAGACATCACCGGCAGCAAAGAAAAACATGAGCGCGCCTGCCAGTTGATCGCGCCGCTCAAATTGCTGCAACAGGATCTTTCCGGCGATGGCGACACCAAGCAGCTGCCAATCTTCGTCAACGATGACGTGCGTATGGATCTGCAATATTGCCGCGGCGCCACGGGTCGCAACGGCCATCGCCCGGCGGGTTTCTCAGAAACTCAGATACAAGTACAAAACCAGCGCGTGACGAAAACTTCCGAAGGCGACTTCGCTTTAGAGGAAGGCGACGTGTTGGTCGTGCCGCCAAACGTGAGCCACGAAAATAGCGGCGAAGGTCCAATGACACGGCTGATCGTCTACACGCGCGCGCCGATGCAGATCGGCCACACCTATCCGGTCAAAGAGAGCGTCATACCGAACAAGCAATGCACATTGCTAAAACCGAAAACCGTGCTCGACAAAATCGACGAAGGCGCGGCGTCGGGGGGTAAACATTTCGAGCTGGTCGAAAACGCCGACATCATGATCGAAACCACGCATCGCTCTGACGCGCAAAAGATTTACCATCGCGGCTTCGGCCAGGACGAGATCGCTTTTCAACTCTCTGGCCAGCGCGCCACACGCACCAGTCAAGGCGACTACATGTTGGACACGGCGGACTTTCTCCTGATCCCGCCCGGCACCTCGCACCGCAATATCGGCGACATGGCGACGATCCGGATCATTCTTTACACCAGAAAACCCGTGCGCCTGGCCGATGAATATATCGAGCGGGCCAAACGGGCCGGACAGCCAGTGCCGTGACACGACTGTGCGCACTTTACGTCTTGGGGCGATGAATAATGCGATTTGGAAAAGATTTATCTCGCGCAAAGGCGCAAAGGACGCAAGGGGGGAGTACGATGGCATCGGTTAGGTCGTTACCATCAAAACGTTCAACGCAACACTTCAAGAAATCTTATCGCGCCCAGGTTTCACCTGCGGAAGTATGGGATTTTGGCCGAGTGGAGCGGCAATCAAAAGCAAATTTTTCATAATCCGAACTTGGCGTACTTTGCGTCTTGGCGCGAGGAATATCCGAGTCCAAGGAAGCAGAACAATGCTCAAATCATTTGTCACCGCGCTGGCAACCATCGCTCTCACCATCTCAACAACTGCCGCCTGTTTCGCCGCGGCCGCTGCTGAGAACATCAAAGTGTCCTACGCCGTTTTGAGCGCCGCCTATATGGACCACGTCACCGCGATGGAGAAAGGTTACTTTCGCGACGAAGGACTCAATATCGAAGTGCTGCGCATGGGCGGCGGCGTCGCCACCCCTGCCCTGCTCTCTGGCCAGATCCATTTCAGCAGCTCGGCGGGGTCGTCGCTGAGCGCCGCCGTGCGCGGCGGACCAGTGAAGATCGTCTATACGAATCTCTCCCGGCCCAGTTATTCTCTGGTCGCGACCAATCCTAGCATCGTGTCGGCGAAAGATTTGGTCGGCAAAAAAGTCGTCATCAATAGTTTCGGCGACACCGGCCATCTGGCGACGATTCTCTATCTCAAAAAATACGGCATCAATCCGTCGTCTGTACTGTTCATCACCGTCGGCCGAAACGAAGTCCGCCTGCCCGCGCTGATGTCCGGCATGGTCGATGCCACGCCGCTGGCGCCAAGAGAACTGGTGAAGCTAGGCTTGCAGAAACAGAACGTTCTGGCCGATCTCGGCAAGGAGATCCAACTGGTCTGGAACGGCGTCGCGGTGTCGAGCAAACTGTTGGTGGAAAATCCCGCCCTGGTCGAACGCTTTTTGCGGGCGATTGTCAGAGGCCGCGAGTACGCGCGCCGCAACCGCGATGAAACCATCGCAATCATCGGCAAGCATGATCCATCACCGATCGAGGGACTCCGAGCCGACTACGAAGTCACCAAGAGCAGCATGACCGACGAAGGATGGCTCCCCGATGATATCCTGCGCGAAGAAGTAAATATCCGCGCCGAACTCACCAAGGTCGCCGTGCCGGCGAACCCGCTCGGCATGTACGACTACAGCATCGTCAAGAAAATCTACGGCCAGTTGAAAGCGAATCGATAAATTCCCTGCGGGGTTGGCGTCAGGAGCGAGGCGATTCGAAAGACTTTTGGATTTTGGAATGAAGAACTCCGCCGCAAGCAGCGGGATATCAGAAGGATGCGAGAAGAATTTTCCCGAAGGCGTCAACCCCGAATGGTTTTATCGTGGTTCGACTGTGCTCACCATCGTTCGACCCAGAGGCTCTCGACGGGCGACCCTGAGCCACGTCGAATGGGTCGGGGGTCCATTTCCGGGCTCGCCTGGATTCCCGCTTAAAGCATGCGGGAATGACGGACTTCGAAAAGGAAATCATTTTAACGCAGCAAGCTGCGGGGAATCGACCCACAGAGATTCAATTAAATCGCTTATTATCGATGAGTCAACCTGACCATGATTCAATCGCAGCTCTTTGATCGGGGGGTGAGTCCATGAAGCGAATAATCCTAACATTAGCCATCGGCTTCATCATTCAAATGCAGCTCGGTTTCGCCAGCGCACAGCAACCGGCGAAAATCCCGCGCATCGGTTACGTATCGGGAACCGGCAGCGCGACTAATCAGGGACCGTACGTCGAGGCATTGCGCCAAGGAATGCGCGAGTTCGGTTACGCCGAGGGGAAACACTTCGTGATCGAGTATCGCGGCGCTGAGGGCAAGCGCGACCGCATCGCGGCACTCGTGA
>JAERMN010000667.1 GCA_016844625.1 Deltaproteobacteria bacterium | reverse complement strand
GCGCCGATGGCGCGCGACTGGGTATGAATGGTTTGCGATAATTTCTGATTGCGCCGCTCAATAGGTGAAAATGACGTCTCGGCCCGCTCCTTCAAATCCATGCCCGCGGAAAACGCCCGCTCGCCCGCGCCGGTAAAAATCGCCACGCGAATGGCGGTGTCATCTTCGATCTGCTTGCAAGCGTCGACTAGCTCACGCGCCATCAGCCGGTTAATCGCGTTCATCGACTCGGGCCGATTCATTGTCACCCAGGCGATCTGATCGCGCACTTCGAATAAGATCGTTTCAAAAGCCATCTTGTTCCTACCTTTCACGAATGAAAATCCGAAATCCGAAGCACGAAATCCGAAACAAACCTAAAATTCAAATCCGAAACTCGAAATCCGAAATCCGAAACAAACTCGCAGCCAAAATAAATTCAAAATCAGAAAATTCAAAACAGTGATTCGATCCTTCCCGTTTGGAGCATTGTAGTTGTTTTGTTTTTCATCATTTGGAATTTGTTTCGAGCTTCGTGCTTCGGATTTCGTGCTTTCAATTCTGGTCATTTGAATTTGTTTCGGTCTGCGGGGCCGCTTTCGGATTTCGTGCTTCGAATTTACTCTTTGCGTTCTTTGCGGCTAAAATTTCCGATGCATTTACCCGACGACGCACTACCGCCCCTTCACCTTTCGCTCCTGCGCCAGCTGTTCAAGAAAAGACAAATCCAACAGCTCACTGACGTTCAGTTTCGTTCCGGCGAGATTCCTGTCATTGGCGATGACATTTTCCATGGCCTTCGCGGTGATGATCGGCAGCCCCGGAGTCACTTGACTGTAGGTTCGGCGCGTTTCCTCCAACTCTTCGATCACATTGGAGCGATAGTATTCGCCAAGATATTTATGCACGCGATCCTTATTTTTTTCGT
This sequence comes from Deltaproteobacteria bacterium, assembly GCA_016844625.1. GTDB lineage: Bacteria > Desulfobacterota > Binatia > UBA9968 > UBA9968 > DP-20. The sequence goes on along the minus strand of JAERMN010000667.1, from coordinate 1,799 downwards.
CGCGGTAAAAATCCATGCCGTCGGCCAACCCACGCATAAAATTCATCACCGTTTCTCGGTCAGTACGAATGAACGAGCGCAGCGTTAAAGGTCCGGCGATGGTGTACTCAAAATCCTCTTTTGAGAAGTCGAGAAAAACCGGATAGCCCGCTTTGCGCGCCTTGAGCGTAAAAGGCGATTGCAGCACGGTGGCGTGAATATGTCCGGCGGTGAGCGCCGTCCAGCGGTCTCCCTGACCGCCGACACCGGCGATCTGAACGTCCTTATCAGGAGTCAAACCCAGCCGCCGCGCCGCCAGCCTGGCAATGAAATCCGTGCTCGATCCAATCTGGCTCACGCCGATTCTCTTGCCCTTGAGATCTTCGGGCCGCTTGATCGAAGGATGCGCCGCCAGAATGTAGTCCAACCGGTTGCCGACGGCGCCGATAAACTGCAACTCCTTGGCCCCCTGCGCCCAAGCCGCCACCACGGTGGAAGCGCCTTGCAGTTGCATTAGCAGATCGCCCGAGCTCGACTTTTATCCCATGTTTCTCAAACGACCCGGACTTATGCGCCACCCAGAAGTAACTCGACGAGCCACCGAGGGGATAGCCAACCTTGAGCTCTCTCAAGGATTTGGCTTGAGCGAATGCGAGCGAAGGAATCAAAATAAACGGCAAATTGTTCACTCGGCCTAAACCTCTTTTTTTAACCCTCGCCCTTTTAGGGAGAGGGAAGGGTGAGGGTCGCTCAATAGCCTGACTATTTCTTCTAAAATTGCGTCCATCTGCTCCAGCACTTGGTGATTCCAAAAACGCACGACGTGATAACCGTCCGCCTCTAGGAAACGTGTTCTGACTTGATCAGCCGCGGTTTGTTCCGCATGTTGACCGCCGTCAAGTTCTATAAGCAAACCGCGATCGGGGCAGCAAAAGTCAACAATGTACGGACCTACCGGATGTTGGCGTCGAAATTTGGCCCCGCAGAGTTGTCGATCGCGCAGGCGCAGCCAGAGTTTTCTTTCGACATCGGTTTGCTCCTGGCGCAACTTGCGCGCTCGGTTTCGCAACTTCTGCGAGCTTGGCATGCCCTCACCCTGCCCTCTCCCACGAAGCGCGGGCGAGGGTTCTACGTCGGCGCCTTTGGCTTTGGGATGATCGACGAACTTCTGCGCGTTCGCCATCGCTTTCTCCTCGACTCTAAGCGTCCGAGGGAAAGCGTCCTTGTAGAACTCGAAGCTGCCTTGCAGGTCCGCGTCATCATTGACTCTGGTGAATCTTCGCAGCGCTTTTTTGGTGACGGCTGCATTCTCTCTGGCCAATAAGACCCCTTCACCGAGTGCGCGCAGAAAATCCACCGCCACCTTACGGTTCCTGGCGTCCTTCAACCACGAGTCGCGGGCGGCGATGGCGGCGGTGGGGAAAAGTCCGTATTCGGTCGTGGAAGGCCGGAAGAGCAACTGAAAACCGGCGTTCTTGGCGCGCAATCCATAGGGGTAGCCGATCATGCAGACATCGACGCGACCGCCCATGAGCGCGGCGAGCGACTCGCCGACGCCGCCGTTTTGGATAAAAGTTACCTCGTTCGGCTTGACCCCGCCCGACTCCAACATCGAAAGCCCGGCGAAATAACTCGACGCGCCGAAACGGGTCACGCCGACTCTTTTCCCTCTAAGATCGGCAATCGATTTAATTTCCGGCCTGGCCCAGCCATCGATGGTTAGGACTTGTAGTGGCGAAGCGATAGCGATCAGATCGCTGCCGCCAAGACGGCTCGATATAATCGCGCCGCCGCCCGTATAACCGATGGGAAATTCTCCG
>JAERMN010000033.1 GCA_016844625.1 Deltaproteobacteria bacterium | reverse complement strand
TCATAGGGCATGCAGGCATCGATCAGGCAGCGCGAGCTGTGGCCTTTGTTTTCAGGTGGAATGCAGACGTCCAGTGAACCGCTGGCGGCGCGGCGGATAATTTCAACGGCGGATTCCGGGTCGCAGCGCGTCGCCATCGCCCAAAGCACGTCGAACTCACTCGTCGGATCAATATCCTCATCTACCACGACGACGAAGCGGCCGTTGTACGCGCCGCCGAGAGACTGCGAGGCGAGGAAGAGCGCTTGGCGCGAGTGGCCGGGATAGGCTTGTTTGATCGAGATGACGTTGAACAGACTGCCGATGCCCGACTCAAGCGACCAAACGCCTTTGACGTTGGGCAAGCCGGCTTTTTCGACGCGGTCCCAAAGTTGCGCGGCGCGGATCATGCCTTTTGACAGCGAGTAGTCGGTTGGCGGGCGGCCTGGGCGCGCGACGCATAGGATCGGATCGTTGCGATGATAGATGCGTTCGATGCGCAGCACCGGGGTGTCTTCCATTCTTGTCCCGTAGTAACCGAGCCACTCGCCGAAGGGCCCGTCGGGTTTGATGTCTCCTGGGTAAAGAAAACCCTCGATGGCGATCTCCGTGTGCGCGGGAAATGGCAGGCCGGTGACTTCGCCTTCGACGAGATCGAAAGGCCGTCCCCTGATACCGCCGCAGTAATCGTATTCGGAATAGCCCAATTCAATCGGATTGCCCGCCGCCAGAAGCAACAGCGGGTCTTGACCGACGCATAGAACAACCGGGCAAGGCTTGCCCTGCTTAAAATACTTTTCCATGTGCATGCGCCCATGCTTGCCGGCCGACGACATGAACAGGCCCACTGATTTCTCGTCATGCACCATGGCGCGATAGGTGCCGAGGTTAAGCCAGCCCTCTTCGGGATCCCGGGTAACGGCGATGCATGCCGTGCCGATGAATCGACCGCCGTCGAGCTCGTGCACTTTGGGCACGGGAAACTTGAGGACGTCGATTTGATCGCCGGTCAATTTGTTTTCAAACACCGGCCCGGTCGCCACGATGCGCGGCGGGAGCGGTTTGAGCGCGTTGAGTTTTTCCTTGAACCGGCTGACTAGTTTAAGTCCGGTGCTGTCCATCGGCAAACCGGCCATCAGCGCGAGACGGCGGTAAGAAGTCTGCTGGCCAAATAGAATTCGGTAGCCGTCCGGATATCCTTTGATCTGATCGAACAAGAGCGCTGGGATCGTGCCGCTGCGTTCACGATAAATCAGCTCGGCCATGGTGCCGATTTCCAAATTCCAGTCGGCGCCGTTGACGCGCTTGAGCTCGCCCATGGATTCGACTAATTCCAGCCACTGGCGAACGTCGTCGTAGGGACGCGGCAGATTGCTTTCTTCGATCGGTTCGCGTTCATGCGGAAGCGCCATTCACTTCTCCTTCGGCTGCTTTAACTGTTCGAGTAGTTTTTCCGCCGACATCGGCAATTCTTTCAAGCGCACTCCGGTGGCGTGGGCGATGGCGTTTGCCACCGCCGGAGCGATGCCGAACACGGACATCTCGCCGACGCCCTTGGCGCCGTAGGGTTCGGAGGCGTATTTTTTTTCCACGATGATCGGCGTTGAACTTGGAATATCTTGAATCGTGGGAATTTTATAGTCGGCAAAGCTCGCGTTGGTGATCTTTCCCTGATCGAACATCAATCCTTCCGAGAGCGCGTACCCGAGCCCCATCATGATACCGCCTTGAATTTGACCAGTGACCGCCATGGGGTTGAGCGCTTGGCCGACGTCATGGGCCGAGGCGACGCGCACAAGTTTGATCACACCAGTTTCACGATCGACTGCCACTTCCACCGCCTGCGCGCCGAAGGGCCAACCGGGCGCGGCAACGCCTTTCGCCGCTGCTGAAGGATCGCCAGCCCAAACTCGTTGGCTTGCGCTGGTGCCGGTGCCGATGATTTCACCCGAGGCGGATTTTTTTGCGAGCGCGGCGAACGGGATCGAGGCGCGGCCCTTGGCGATTATTTTTCCAGCGTGCAGGCGCAAGGCGCGCGGTGATAAATGCAAAATATTTGCAGCGATCTCTAAAAGCTGGCGTCGGGCATCGGTGGCGGCGAGTTTCACAGCGGCGCCGACGTAGGGTGTGACGCGGCTGGAATAGGTGCCGTGGTCAAAGGGAGTTAATTCAGTGTCGGCGATTATGACTCGGATTTGGTGTAGCGGAATCGCCAGTTCTTCGGCGACGATTTGACCGAGGCTGGTTCCGGTGCCGCCGCCGACATCGGTGGCGCCGATTTGTAATTCCACTTCGCCACTTTTGCCGATGCGCACTCTGGCGTTGGAAGACGACGCCGAAGTGGTCGGCGACTTGTGCAACAGCGCGATGCCGAAGCCATGATTTGCCGGCGCGCGCTTCTGCCAGCGCTTTAATTCAGTGGCGACTTTGATCAAACACTCGCGCAGAGCGATATGATGGGCGCGGTCGCCGACCGGCGTTTCGTCGCCGGTGTCGAGGCAATTTTTTAGCCGCAGCTCTACCGGATCGATGCCGAGCTTCTCGGCGATGATGTCCATCTGCGATTCGCCCGCCCAGACCGCTTCGGGAATGCCCAAGCCGCGAAACGGACAACCGCGCAGCTTATTCGTATAGACCAACGTCGAGGCGACGCGGATATTGGCAATGCGATAGGGCCCGACGCCGTCTTTGAGGGCGCGATTGCTGCCCGGCAATCCTTCCGCATAGGCGCCGGTTTCCCAGGTAAAGTCCATCGCGCGCGCGGTGATCGTGCCGTCGCGCTTCACGCCGGTGCGCACGCGCACGGTCGCCGGCACCGAGCCGGCGGCCGCGGCGAACTCTTCGGCGCGGCTATTGACGAGACGCACGGGCTTTTTCGTTTTCAACGCTAACGCCACGGCATAGGGTTCGAGCCGCATGGCATTTTTGCCGCCGAAGCCGGCGCCGATTTTCGTGCCGATGACGCGAATTTTATCTTCGGCGAGATCGAACAGGTCGGCCAAACCAGAGCGCACCAGAAAAACTTTTTGCGTGCTGGTCCACACCGTGAGCTGTTCGCCATTCCATTGGGCGACGACGGCGTGGGGCTCGAGCGAGCAATGCTGCACCTGCTGCGTGCCAAACGTATCGTCAAAGATTTCATCAGCCGCGCCGAAGCCTTTATCGATGTCGCCTTTGGTGAAGAGCGCTTGATGGGCGATGTTGGTGCCGGGGAGCGGATGCCAATCGCGCGCCAGCACGCTGTTCATTCGATAGGATTGCAACTGATCGTGAACCAACGGCGCATTCTCGCTAAGGGCTTCATCGGTTGTCAGCGCCGCGGGCAATTCCTCCAGATCGAGGTCGATCAAACTAACCGCGTGTTCGGCGATCTGCTCGTTATCGGCGGCGACCGCGGCGATGACATCGCCGATGTATCTCACTTTGTCAGAGGCAAAGATCTGCTCGTCTTGGAGTGAAAAGCCGAAACGTTTGCGCGGCACGTCGGCGGCGGTGAGCACCGCGGCGACGCCCGCAAGGGCCCGCGCGTGGCTGGCGTCGACAAGACGAATTTTTGCGTGCGCTAGCGGGCTGCGGAGCAACTTGACGTGAAGCGTGCCGGGCAAGACCACGTCGACGGTGTATTTGGCGCTTCCCGAGACCGTCTCGGCACCGTCGAGGCGCGGTTGCGGCTTGCCGATTATTTTGAAGCTTCTCACGAGGCTGATGGCTGTTTCGGCGGCGCGTAGAGTTGCAGCAGATTGCCATCGGGATCGAAGAAGTAAAAACCTCGTCCGGTCGGGCGATCGACGGTGGGGATGTCGTAGACTTTCACACCCCAGTCTTTCATTTTTTTTGCCGCGAGCTCGAAGTCTTCCGGCGAGACGGTAAAAGCCTGATGCGTCGCGCCGTCTTCTTTCAGCGCGTCCTTTTCCATTGGTTTCGGCCGCTGAAAAAGCACGACCATGGAGTCGCCGGAGCGCAGATCGGCACGGTTTAGGTGATCGCCCATGTCATCCTTGTTGAGCTTGGCGATCGTCATGCCCAATATCTCGGTGTAAAACTTGACCGCCCGCTCGACGTCGTTGACCGGGATACCCATATGATAGACGCCTTTGGTCGTAATCATAAATCCTCCCTAAGAGTACTCATGCCCATTACCACCTGAGGATTCTCTCCGTCAACCGGGTGGGGCAGTGGAGTGACGGGGTGTGGGGGTTGCGAGCGACATTCTATTGCCCCGGTTTCGCCTTGACACGCCCTGGGGTTTCATCTAGTGGTCAGCCGAAGAATTTACTGTTGTGAGGATTAGATGCAAAAGCAATTGATGGTTGTTCTCGCCGCCATCGCACTGGCGGTTTTAGATTGCACTGGGACTATGGCCGCCGAAGCCAAGTGGCCGGCGGAGTGGAATAAAGTCGTCGAGGCGGCAAAGAAAGAAGGAAAGATTGTCATCGCGATCCCGCCGTCAAACGAGCTGCGCAGGGAGATGGATAGTGTTCTAAAGCAGAAGTTCGGCATCGAAGCGGAGTTAGTGGCGGCGTCGGGACCGAAAAATGCCAGCCGCATCGCGGCTGAGAAAAAAGCCGGCGTGAGTTACTTCGACGCGATCATTTGCGGCACGGGCACCGCGTCGGGGTTGACCCATGACGGCATGCTCGAGCCGCTCGAGAGTTTTTGGCTTCTGCCCGAGGTGAAGGATCCGAAGCGCTGGTGGGGCGGACATATTTGGGAAGACAATGTCAGCACGCATAAGTTTCTTTATTCGTTTCTCGCCGACGTGAGCACCCAGAACGCCTGGTACAACACGACTCTCGCCAAGGCGGAAGACTTTCGCAGCTTTGACGATTTCCTGCAGCCCAGGTGGAAGGGCAAGATCGGTTTCAGCGATCCGCGCGTACCGAGCTCTGGGCAGGGCATCTGGTCGTTTATATGGGAGATCAAAGGCGAAGAATTTTTGAAAAAATTAGTCCAGCAAGAGCTTTTCTTGACGCGCGATCTGCGCCAGCTCGCTGACGCTTTGGCCAAGGGGAAAGTCGCGGTGGCGTTCGGTTTGGGGCGGAGTGCGGTCGATCCATTTGTCGCCGCGGGATTGCCGCTCAAAGCCGTGCCGGCGCCCAAGGAAGGTTTGCCGGCGAGTAACGGCTTCGGTGTGATCGGCGTGATCAAAAATCCGCCCCATCCCAACGCCGCCAAAGTATTCGTCAACTGGTTTCTCGGCAAAGAAGGTCAAGAATGGTACAGCAAGATATTGGAGAACGGCACGCGCCGTCTCGACGTCGAAACGAGGTGGTTGAAAGATCTCGGCATCAATGCGGCGAAGGATGCGATCACAGTTCAAGAGTATCATCGCATTCGCAATCATCTGGAAGACAAGTACACCAAAGTGAGAGTGCCGGCGGGGAAGTTTGCCGAGACGATTTTGCAATAGTGCTCGCCACCACGGGCGTGATTTAGCCGCAAAGAACGCAAAAGGCGCAAAATTTAAGAGGATGAAAGAATGTCGAACTCCCGCTGTAAATCTCTCGCTGCGTTACTGCTGCTTTTGTTCTGTACGAATGTCGCCGAAGTTCATTCGGCTGCCGCCGCTCTCACCAAGATTCGCGTCGGCTATCCGTCGCCGAGCGCGAGCATGTATCCGCTCTTCGCTACCAAAGAAGCGGGTGTGTTCGAAAAGCATGGTCTCGACGCTGAGCTGATTTACATTCAAGGTGTCCAGATGGTGCAGGTGCATGTCGCCGGAGGATTGGATTTCACCGGCACGTCGGGGATCGTCACCTTGCAGTCCTCAGTGAGCGGGGCGGATATTGTGCTACTGTCCAATTCCATCGATACCCATCTCATGAAGGTCATTGTTCACCCGAGCATCACGAGCCCCGCCGGACTCAAAGGTAAATCGTTAGCCGTGACGCGCTTCGGTTCTCTGACGGACTTGGCTGTGAGACCTGTGCTGGAACAGTGGAAGCTTGAGCCGAATAAAGACGTCACGCTTGTGCAGATCGGCCGGCTGTCGGACATGGTTCCCGCGGTGCTGCAAAAAAAAGTGGACGGCGGCGTGTTTTCCTTCCCGTCGTCGCTCTACGCGGAGAAAGCGGGCTTGAAGCCGCTCTACGATCTTGCGGATTCCGGCATCGAAGTGCCGACGACGACCATCGCGGTCAGTCGTAGCTATGCCAAGGCGAACCGCGATATCGTGCTGCGCTACGTCAGAGCCTATGTCGAGGGCACGCACCGATTGCTCACTGACCGTGAGTTGGGTATCCGCGCGCTCAGGCGCTACGGCGGCGTGCAGGACAATGAGCTGTTGGCGACGACCTACGATTTGTTCGCCAAGAAGTACATCAAGAAAGTTCCGACCTTGACGGCGACGGCGGTGCAAAACGCCTTGAAGCTTTTGGCTGAGGGTAATCCCAAGGCGAAGAATCGCCGGCCTGAGGAGTTCATGGACACGAGCTTCATGGACGAGTTGGAGAAGAGCGGCTTCATTAAAAAGTTGTGGCAGTAGATTGCCGGCACTGCTACAAGCGATTTAAATAAAATGGCGCTGCAGACTTTTGTGTGGAACCTGTGGGTCGTTCAGAATATTTTGTTCACCACGAAGATCACGAAGGGTTAGGATTATTAATATTTCGAACTTCGTGCTCTTCGTGTCCTTTGTGGTGAAAACGTTTTTCACAGTAATCCTGCAAGAATCAATAAAATAGTTTACGTGCCTAGTCCCCCTGGAGGTGTGAAGATGAGATTTCCAACCATTTCGATTGCCGTCGTTTCGTTCAATTTGCTAACCGCCGCGGCATTGCTTGGCATCGCTCAATCCGGCCGAGCCGCGTCGGTCGAAGAGATCGCGCTTTACAACAAACCGGACCGGCAAAAGATTCTGCTCAATGGCGCGCGCAAGGAAGGCAAGATCACCTGGTACACGTCACTGATCGTCGATCAGGTCGTGCGGCCGGTGAAGGAGGCCTTCGAGAAGAAATACCCGTTCATCCAGATCGAACACTTCCGCGGCAACTCGGAGCGCTTGGTGCAAAAGATGTTCGCCGAGTATCAGGGCAAGCGCTATGAAGTCGACATCGTCGACGGCACGGTGACCGCACCGATGGTAAAAAAAGGCGGCTACTTGCAGCGCTTCTATTCGCCCCACTTGGCGGACTATCCGGCGGAGCTTAAAGACCCGCAAGGCTACTGGGGTGTCAGCAACGTCTATTTCTTCGCGGTCGGTTACAATACGCGCATGGTCAAGCCCGGCGAAGTGCCCAAGACCTATGACGACCTGCTCAACCCGCGCTGGAAGGGACAGATGATGTGGTCGACCAGTCGCGGCTCGGGGGCGCCGATGATGATCGGCAATATCATGCAGTCCATGGGCCAGGAAGCGGGGAAAGCGTACCTGCAAAAAATGAAAGGGCAGAACGTGGCGAAAACGACTGCGAGCAACCGACAGTTGCTGGACTTGGTCATCGCCGGCGAATACCCGCTGGGCCTACATATCTTTAATCACCATGCCCATATCAGTCGCAGCGCCGGCGCGCCGGTCGACTGGGCGGCGCTGGAACCCGCCTCGGCAACCATCAATACAATATCTCCGGTGACGCGGTCTCCTCATCCACACGCGGCCATGCTGTTGCTCGATTTCATCTTGTCCGAAGAGGGGCAGAAAGTTTTTCAAGCCGTCAACTATCTACCGTCCCATCCGAAGGTTCCGGCGAAGCAGGCCGACCTCAAACCCGGCGGCGGACGGTTCAAGCGAGCGCTTTATTTCACGCCCGACTCACAGGTCAATGACGGCGACGCTTGGGTGGATTACTTCGAGAAGAATTTTTTGAAGTAACCTACGATTTCGCTGCGCCTTGGGTCATCATTGCAATTCGCAAAGCCAAAGGTATGTCATGCTGAGCGCGGCGTAGCATCTTGGATTTGCTCGATTGGGTCGAAAGCTTCCAGAAAAGTTTCCTCCAGTAAGACGTTGCGAATTTTCACCCTAGGTTTGTTCGGTGCTCATTCACCTTGACAACCGAAGCCTACTCAGAATAGCTTCGCAGCAGAAAACTCCGACCTGGCAATTAAACGAAGCCACTTCGCGGGCGGGGGTTTAAGCCCGCCGCTGATTTAAATATCGCAAAGGGGATGCTCGCCCCCTTTGGAAACCCGATAATTTTGTGCCCGCCTCAAGAGGCGGGGTTAATATAGAATAAAGGGAGAAAATGAGATGGCGTGGATCAACCGGCAATCACGGATTGCGACCCTCACGATGGTGGCGACGATGCTGGCGTTTTGCGTGACACCGGTCGCCGCGGCGGCGACCGGTGAGGAAATCGCGCTGATGAACCGCGCCGACCGGCAAAAGATTCTTGTCGAGGGCGCCAAGAAAGAAGGAAAAATCTCCTGGTACACTACACTGATCGTCGATCAGGTGGTGCGGCCGGTAAAAGAAGCTTTCGAGAAAGAGTATCCGTTCATCCAAATGGAATATTTTCGCGGCAACTCGGAGCGTATCGTGCAAAAGATGCTGGCCGAGTACCAAGCGAAAAGATACGACGTCGACGTGATCGACGGCACGGTGTCGCCGACTATGGTGCGGCGCGCAGGCCTCTTGCAACGTTTTTATTCACCGATGCTGGCCGAGTACCCGGCGGACTTGAAGGACCCGCAGGGTTTTTGGGGCACGACCAATCTTTATTTCTTCGCCACCGGTTACAACACGCGTATGGTCAAGGCCGCGGAAGTGCCCAAGAGCTACGAAGACCTGCTCAACCCGCGTTGGAAGGGGCAGATGATGTGGTCGACCAGCCGCGGCTCTGGCGCGCCCATCTTCGTCGGCACGATTCTTAACTCCATGGGGATGGAAGCGGGCAAAGCGTACTTGCAAAAATTAAAAGCGCAGAACATCGCCAAAAGTACGGCGAGCAATCGGCAGGTTTTGGACTTGACGATCGCCGGCGAGTATCCGCTGGCGCTGCAGATGTTCAACCATCATGCCTTCATCAGCAAATCGGCGGGGGCGCCGGTGGATTGGCAGCCATTGGAACCGGTGACCGCGACTATTCACACCGTCGCGTTGGCGAAAAACTCGCCCCATCCGCATGCGGCCATGCTCTTGCTCGACTTCGTCATGTCGGAAAAGGGACAGAAAGTCTATCAGCAGGCCAACTATCTGCCGTCTCACCCGAAAATTCCCGCCAAGCAAACGGATCTCAAACCGGGCGCTCGTTTCAAGCGCGCCTACTACATCAATCCCGATGCCCAGTACGATAAAGGCAATGACTGGGTTGACTATTTCAATAGCGTTTTCTTAAAATAGCGGTCGGATACATTCCGTGGCGAAGCAGCAATCAACAGAAGCGATAGATCTTCCCGCGAACGCGCGCGTCGCACGCGGCCTGTGGCGTATCGGCGCGGCTTCTCAGTTCGACGTCGCGACCGGCCTGATGATCGCGGTTTCCGTCATCACCGCCTATCTGGTTTTGCCGCCGCTCTATTCGGTCATCCAAACCAGTTTGTTTACCACCAAGCTCACCGGCGAGATCGACCAGTTTACCCTGCGTTACTATCAGGATTTGCTGCGCGAGTTGCAAATCATCGGACCGTTTCTCAACACTCTTTATTTTTCCATCGGTAGCGCATTATTTGCGACGATGCTTGGCGGTTCGATTGCGTGGATCGTCGTTAGGACCGACAGTCCGCTGCGCGGTTTGGGTTATTTTACGGCGTTCGCTTCGTTCGGCACGCCGTTCATTCTCTACACCATCGGTTGGCTGCTTTTGCTCGGCCGGGCCGGGCCGGTCAATTATTGGTTGAAGAATTTGCTCGATCAAACCGGACCGGTGATCAACGTTTATTCCATGTTCGGCATGATTCTGATCGAGTCGCTCTTATGGTCACCGTTTGTCTTTCTTATGCTCGCCGCGGCATTTCGCTCCATGGACCCGTCACTTGAAGAAGCTTCGGCGGCTTGCGGCGCGCGGGTTTGGCAGACCATGCGGCGGATTTCGTTGCGCCTCATGTTGCCGGCTTTTTTTTCCGTCATGCTTTTGATCTTTATACGCACTTTCGAATCGTTCGAGATTCCAGCATTGGTCGGGCTGCCGGGCGACATCCGCGTGCTGACGACTTCGATCTATCTCGATGCGCAAAAGCTGCCGCCGAAGTACGGCAGCGCCGGCGCGTTCTCAGTGCTACTGATGCTGGTTGTCGCGGCAACGCTTTATTTCTACTTTCGCGTCACCCGCGAAGGCGATCGCTTTCAAACGGTCACGGGCAAGGGTTACCGCCCGACACGCGTGAGCCTCGGCCGTTGGCGCTACCTTGCCGCTTGCGGCCTAGTGCTTTATTCCGCGGTGTTGCTGGTGTTGCCCTTTCTCATCATTCTTTGGGCGTCGATGCTGCCATTCTACATGCAGCCGTCACTTGAGGGACTGGCAAAATTTACCCTAAAGAACTACGTCACGGCGCTGCACTATCCCAAGCTCACCGATGCTATTAAGAATAGCGTGCTGCTCGGTCTCGGCAGCGCGAGCTTCGTGATGGTGCTGACCCTGCTCGCATCATGGTTGCTGGTCCGCACCAAGATACGCGGCCGCTGGCTGCTCGATTTGCTCACGACGTTGCCGCTGTTATTCCCCGGCATCGTCATGGGATTGGCGATCCTGCGTTTCTATTTGTTCGTGCCGATTCCCGTCTACGGCACGCTGTGGATTCTCCTGATCGCTTTCGTCACGCGTTACATTCCTTACGGTATCCGTTACACGCACTCCGGTTTGCTTCAGCTGCACAAGGAATTAGAAGAGGCGTCTTATGTTTCCGGCGCGTCCTGGTTTAGTTCCATGCGCCGCATCATATTGCCGCTTATCACGCCGGCGTTTCTCGGCGGCTGGATTTTTATTTTTCTACTTTCCGCCAAAGAACTCTCCATGTCGGTCCTGCTCGTCAGCCCGCAAACGCCGGTGGTGTCCGTGGCGATCTTCGAGCTCTGGGAAAACGCCCAAGTTGGCGAGCTCGCCGCCTTCGGCGTGGTCTGGACCGTGATCCTCGTCACGGTTGCAATTGTCTACTACGCCTTTGCGCGCCGCTACGGCATACAGCAAAACTGACGGCCGACCACGGTTTACTATTTTCTCTTCCGCATGGGCGCCGCCCATCGCCTGTTAATTTCCATCTTTCGGGTTTCAGCGCGTGCATTACGACTCATCCCGAATTCCGCAGTTGAAACTGACACGAAGAGCGAGGCGCAAGCCTTGCGTCGCGACGGCAAAGCAGTTCTACCTCTAAGCGGGCCGCGACCATGGGTGCAATCCGTGGATTCGTCAAGCGCTAGGCGACGGCTGGCTGAGAAGTAAAAACGACTTTGAAACATTACCGTTGGGCGCCTTCGCGACTCCAGGCTCGCACCTCGCTCAGCATAGGTTGCCATTCCGACTGCGGAATCCGGGTTCAGATGATCATGAGCGGCGATTCTGGTGCTTGGGTTGCTTACATCGTCGGCGTCACTTCAACATTCATTGCCTCGCCAATTTTTGACTGCCAGCGGTAGACAAGGAGACCCAGCGCAATGCCACCTAGGCTGACGTAGCGAGTCGCGTCGTTAGACAGCGCGATGCTGATGAGACAGAGTGCTACCGGCGGCAGGCTGATCGCGATGACCCCGGCGAGACCGAAAGGCACCCGATAGGGGCGTGGCATCTCCGGATGTTTCACGCGGAGCCACACCAGGGCAGCGAATTCGAGAATCAACGCCGCGGCATATAGAAACATATCGACTTCGATCAATTCTTGAAAAGAAAATGGAATCAGCGCGGCGACGCCGATGCTATTCACCAAGATCGCCTTCCATGGCGTGGCGAAACTGGCATGGCGCGCGGCCAGCGCGCGCGGCAGCATGGCGCGCTCGGCCATGGCATAGGGCACGCGCGCCGAGGTGCACAGGAGTGCGTTCAACAGTCCCGCGGCGCTGACCAAACCCGCCAAGGTCAGCGCGGTGCCTAACCAGGGACCGCCGATGGCTGCGCCGACTTTCGGGAAATCGCCTTCTTTCCACGAGGAAGCCTGGGCATCGACGCCGACGCCGACGGCGATCGGCAGCAGGTACGCCGCCGTCACCAAGAGCACGGAGTAAACCATCGCGCGCGGATAGACGCGATTGGGATTTTCCACTTCGCCGGCGCAACAACCAGCGTTGTCCCAGCCGGACGTGTTCCACAGCAACGTGCTCAGCAGTAACGGCCAGCTGATATGATTGTTGTGCTTTAACCACTGGGTCGGATCGACTTGCGGCGCGCCAACAACGACCATCACGGCGAAGGGCGCGAGCACCAGCAAGGTGAAAATGACCGAACTTAAACCGACGAGACGCGTGCCGCGAATATTAAACCAGGTGATGACGCCGATGAGCGCGCTACCGATGAGCCAGCGCTCGAGCGGCGCCATGTCGCCGCGCAGGTAGGCGAGATAGTCGACAAACATCACCGGATAGAGAGCATTGTCGGCAAAGCTACAGAGCCAGCTCAGCCAGCCTTCTTGAAAGCCCCAGAATCGGCCGAAGGCTTTATGGACCCAGACGACGTAGCCGCCGTCCTCGGGCATGGCGGTCGAAAGTTCGGCGGTCATGAGCGCGGTCGGGAAACTCCATAGCCAAGGCAAAATAAATATTCCCAACAACACGATCAGCGGGCCGCCGGCGCCGACCGCGTCTTCTAAACCGTAGGCGCCGCCGGCGACGCAGAAAAATGTCAGGCCGACCAGCGCGCGCAGATTGAGACTGCGCGGAAGCGGCTGGACTAAAATGTCTCGGTTGCACAATGTCTGTGTTGTCACGTGATCGTTGTGTCACTCTCGATGGCGGTGTCGGCGGAGCATAGCGATCCGCTGTTGGTGTTGTCAATCAATCAAACCGATTAATTGCGCGCGAATTTCTTTGTCGGCGCGGCGCAAAGCTGATAAGCTTTTCATTGACTGCGATTCTATTTGCCCCATCGAGAACCGTCATGAGTCCATCGACCCCGTCGCGAAAACCAACGATTCAACAAATGAGTAACCGCGTTGTCGAGCGGGTGTTGGATCAAGAGTTATCAGATCTTACACGCTCGAAACGGTTGATGCATTCGTCGCTCAAAATCGCCGTGATGGTGGGGCGCGATTTCATCCAAAGTCTGGTTAAACTTCAGGCGATGGCGTTGGCCTTTAAGACGCTGCTTTCATTGGCGCCGCTGCTAGCTGTTCATCACCGTGCTCTCGCTGATGGGCAGCATCGAAGAAGCGTTCAACTATATCTGGCGGGTCAAGTCGCCGCGCAAGTTGGCGCGTCGCTTCAGCGACTATCTGAGCGCGATCCTGGTCGGTCCAGTGTTGGTGTTCGCCGCGGTGACGATCACCGCGACGCTGCAGAATAACACGATCGTCCAGTCGCTGTTGTCGCTGCAAGCGCTCGGCACGGTGATCCTCGCCTTGTTGCGCTTGGTGCCCTATCTCACGCTCTGGGGCGCTTTCACATTCGTGTATATTTTTATTCCCAACACTCGGGTGAAAGTGCGCTCGGCGTTGATCGGCGGCTTGATCGCGGCGAT
>JAERMN010000032.1 GCA_016844625.1 Deltaproteobacteria bacterium | reverse complement strand
ATTTTACAAGGCGACGGCATGGCGGATTATCCGCTGGAAGTTCTCGGCGGCAAGACACCCCTTGAAGCCGCGCGCACGCCGAACATGGATTGGCTGGCGCAGCGCGGCGTGTATGGCATGGCCCACGTCATCCCTGAAGGATTCCCTCCCGGTAGCGATGTCGGCAACATGAGCATCATGGGCTATGATCCGGCGGTCTATCACACCGGCCGCTCGCCGCTCGAAGCGGCGAGCATGGGCGTCGCGCTCGGCCCCAAGGACATCGCCTTTCGCTGCAATTTGGTTACGCTTCGTGGTGGCGGCGCTGAAACGGCCATGGAGGACTTCACTTCCGGTCACATCACGACCGAAGAGGCAGCGAACCTTATTCAAGACTTGGGAAAACAACTCGGCGGCGACGGTATCGAATTTTTTCCCGGCGTCAGTTATCGCCATCTGATGGTCTGGCGCGACGGCAAGGAAAAAATGGACACCACGCCGCCCCATGATATCACCGATCAGAAAACCGCCGGCTATCTGCCCAAAGGCGACGGCGCCGAGCGACTGCTGCAATTGATGGTGGCGTCCGAACCGCTGTTGGCGAATCATCCGATAAACCAGAAAAGGCAATCGGACGGCAAACGCCAAGCGACGACGATCTGGCTTTGGGGCCAAGGCAGAGCGCCGCAGTTGCCGCCGCTGACGCAACGCTTTGGTATTACCGGCGGAGTGATTTCCGCTGTCGATATTATTCACGGTCTGGGTGTTTACGCCGGGTTGGAGCGGATTGACGTGCCGGGTATCACCGGTTTTCTCGATACCAATTACGTCGGCAAAGGCGAGTACGGTGTGCGCTCGCTAGAAAAAAATGACTTGGTCTTCATTCACGTCGAAGCCACCGACGAAGCCGGCCACATGGGCGATGTCAAAGCGAAGATTCAAGCGCTGGAAGATTTTGACGAGAAAGTCGTCGGCACGGTTTTAAAAGGATTGGCCGGGCGCAAGGATTTTCGCATTCTCTTGATGCCGGATCATCCGACCTCCATCGCGCTTAAAACCCATGTCTCGGATCCGGTGCCGTTCGTGCTTTATTCTGCGGCGGAGCCGCGCGACAACGGCGCCGTTGGCTACAATGAAACCGACGCGGCGAAAACCGGCGTAGTGGCCAAACAAGCCTATCGTCTAATGGAATCGCTCATTGAAGGGAGACCGACATGGACAGAAATTTAGCTCTGGAAGCGGTGCGGGTTACCGAGGCGGCGGCGCTCCATTGCGCCCGCTTGACCGGCTGCGGCGACGAGAAAGCGGCGGACCAAGCCGCGGTCGACGCCATGCGCAAAGCCTTCGATGCGCTGGCCATCGACGGCACTGTCGTGATCGGCGAAGGCGAGCGCGACGAAGCGCCGATGCTCTACATCGGTGAAAAAGTCGGCTCCGGTGGTCCCAAAGTCGACATCGCCCTCGATCCGCTCGAAGGCACGACGATCTGCGCGACGGGAGGGCCCAATGCGCTATCCGTTCTCGCCATGGCCGACGGCGGGAATCTCTTGCACTGCCCCGACACCTATATGGCGAAGATCGCTTGCGGCGCCGCGGGCAAAGGGGTCATCGATCTAGACAAATCGCCGACGGAAAACCTGCGCGACTTGGCCCAAGCCAAGCGCTGCAAGGTAGAAGATCTTATGGTGATTATCCTTGCCCGGCCGCGCCATGACGCGATCATTGCGGAGGTGCGTAAAGCCGGCGCACGCATTCGCTTGATCGGCGACGGCGATGTTGCCGCGGCGATCGCCACGACTAAGCCGGAAACCGGCATCGATCTATTGATCGGCATCGGTGGCGCGCCGGAGGGCGTGCTCGCGGCGGCGGCGCTGCGCTGCGTCGGTGGCGAGTTTCAAGGCCGCCTGGCGCCGCGCAATAACGAAGAGATCGAGCGCGCCAAGAAAATGGGCGTGGCTGACATCAAGAAAAAATTCACGATCGACGAGCTTGCTTCAGGCGACGTTATGTTCTCGGCCACGGGCGTGACCGACGGCGATTATTTGCGCGGCGTCCATTTCTTTGCCGGCGGCGCGACCACCCAATCTGTGGTCATGCGCTCCAAAACCAAAACCATCCGGGTGATCGATGCGACGCACTATTTCGATCACAAACCGATGTACTGATTCAATTATCGCGGAAACAAATTTCCTTCCGTCAGCGCTCCACCCAGCGGCGATTTGGTCCGCTCGCTTTTCGGCGAAGGAAGCTGAGGGCCGAATTCGGCAAGTTCACATGGCGCAAAAAAAGCGACCCAAGCGCAGTTGGCTCAAAGCGCTGCTCTTTTACATTTTTTTTCCGCTGATTGTCTGGGGTTTGGCCTTTGCGATCTGGCTCTACGGGTACGATCTCACGCGACTCTTCAGCGGCGCGGCGCAAAATTCGAAAGCGACGAGCAAAGCAGCCCGTAGGCCGGATAAAAGCGAGAACGCCGACGCTGCGCCAACCAACCGGCCGCAGGAAAAAATCTTGGATGAGGACAGAAAGAGCCTCGAAGATGTTCTGAAGCGACGCCAATAGTGTCAGCATCCGA
The DNA here is from genome assembly GCA_016844625.1 of Deltaproteobacteria bacterium. Classification (GTDB taxonomy): domain Bacteria; phylum Desulfobacterota; class Binatia; order UBA9968; family UBA9968; genus DP-20. The sequence continues at coordinate 15,568 of JAERMN010000032.1, read as the reverse complement.
CAAGAGGCTGCGGCGCTGCTCAAGGAACCAAACGAATTTTTCGTCATCTGAAGCGCGGTGGATTTTCTCTCGCGGCAATGTCACACTAATCTGGGAATTTCCCCATGAGTTTTTGGCACGATATACCTAAACCGATCATCGGCCTCTCGCCGATGGACGGTGTAACCGACGCTTCGTTTCGCTGGATCGCGGCCAAACATGGCGGGCCGGATATCACGGTCACCGAGTTTGTCAACGTCGAGGCGGCGATCCATGCGCCGCACACCTTGATCCGCGATTTCACTTACTCTGAGATCGAGCGGCCGATCATCGCGCAGATCTACGGCCACACCCCCGAGCTATTTTACAAAGCGGCGCACGTCGTCTGTGAGCTCGGCTTCGACGGCTTGGACATCAACATGGGCTGTCCGGCGAAAAACGTCGCCGCATCCGGCAGCGGCGCGGCGCTGATTCGCACCCCCGAGCTGGCGCGGGATATTCTTCGATCGGCGCGCCAAGGCATCGCCGATTGGGTGGCGGGGCAGACCTTGAACGATCTCAAGCTGCGCCACAAATTCATGGACACGGTGATAGCGTCGAACGAACTACGCACCGATTCGCCGGACCCCGTAGCGCGAAGGCTCATTCCGCTTTCGGTGAAAACCCGCATCGGTTACGACGAGATCGTCATCGAGGATTGGATTCAGAATTTGCTCGCGGAAAACCCCGCGGCGATTTCCATCCATGGCCGCACGCTCAAACAAGGCTACAAAGGCGACGCCGATTGGGACGCCATCGCGCGCGCGGTAGACGTTGCCAACCATACGCCCACTTTGATTCTTGGTAACGGCGATCTCAAAGACATGGCGGATGTCTTCCGGCGCGTGCGCCAATGCGGCGTTGACGGCGTGCTGCTTGGCCGTGCCGCGGAAGGCAATCCGTGGGTTTTTCGCAGCAAAAATCAGCTCAAGCAGGCGCTTGCTTGCGGCGATGCGCCACCCGAGGCGCCGGAACCGATTAGTTTGGAGCATCGCTTCCGGGTGATCGTCGAGCACGCGCAGCATTTCGAAACCTACGTGCAGATTCGAAACTTCGTCAGCATGCGCAAACATTTGATCTGGTATTGCCGCGATTTTCGCGGTGCCGCGGAACTGCGCGCCAAGATGGTGCGCGTCAACAACAGCGCTGAAGTGATTCAATGTCTCAGCGATTACCTAACCTGGCGCGATGCTCAAGTTGAGTTGGCGCCTGCCAGAGCGCGCCGCGACCTGACGGTCGCGCGGTTGCCGTCCGCCGGTTTTCAGCCGTAACGCCCTTCATGCGTTTGATCCTCGCCTCGACATCGCCGCGCCGCAGGGAAATCTTGGCGCTGCTCGGTTTGCCCTTCGATATCATCGCCCCGCCATTCGAGGAACGCGTCACGCCACATTTGTCGATCGAAGACGAAGTTCTCGATTTCGCCTTTGGCAAGGCCGAGTCCGTGGCACGAAATTATCCGGACGCGCTGGTGATCGGCAGCGACACGATGATTTCGCTCGCCGGCGAAAAGATGGGCAAGCCACGGGATCGCGACGACGCCCGGCGCATGCTCGGCGCGCTTTCTGGCAAGACGCACGAGATTTTTACCGCTGTGGCGCTGCTTGACCGCGCTGGTGGGCGCGAATTGCGGATCGTCGAACGAGTCCTAGTCGATATGCGGCAATTCATCGAGCGCGAGATTGACAACTATCTCGACTGTAATGAATCTCTCGACAAGGCGGGAGCCTATTCGATTCAGGGCAGGGGAGAAACGTTGATCGACTCAATCCGGGGTGACTACCTCGCAGCGGTCGGTATGCCGCTCAGACCCATCGCCAATTATCTCGCCAGCCGCGGGATATTGTTCGGCGACAGTGTCGATCGGGTCTACGCCGAAAAATCCTTTCTTAATTGGCAGAGATTTTCCTAGGCTAGCGTTGGGCAGATTTATTTCTTGTGAGCGCCAATTCTCGAAGGCCATAAACGGTCAAGCGCGGGGTATTGACCCCGCAGGCGAAATGCCCCGTTTATTGGTTCCACGCTGCGAGCAGCGTGGTGAACGAAAAATAGAATCAGTTCATAGGCGAATCGCTGATGGCAACGTTTGTGATATTTACGCTAATCCTGTTGTGCGCTCTCTGGATCATTGGCTTTGCTTATCTTTGGTCGGCGCTGAAGCGGATACCCGAACTCGGGCGTCAAAGCATTGCGCTACCACAGCGCTGGCCTAAGCTGAGTGTCATCGTTCCGGCTTGTAACGAAGCCGAGAATATCGAGTCGGCGGTCAAAACCCTCATCGCCCAGGATTATCCCGATCTGGAAATCATTCTGGTCAACGATCGCTCGACGGATACGACGGGTGGAATCATCGACCGGCTTGCCCAGGGTGATACCCGAGTTAAAGCAATTCACATCGAAACGTTGCCCACTGGCTGGCTCGGCAAAGTGCATGCGCTCGATCGAGGTGTCGCCCGAGCTCACGGCGAGTGGATCTTGTGCACCGACGCCGACGTGCATTTCGCTCCGGGCATCCTGCGTCGGGCCATCGCATTTGTGCTAGATCAACAGTGCGATCACTTGGCGCTGATTCCGCGTACGATTCAAAATGGCTTCTGGCTCGACGTGGCCGTGCGCACCTTCAGCCTCTTGTTCATTATCGGCACTGGAGCCGCCGCCGTGAACCGCCAAGGCAGCAAGGCCTTTGTCGGCATCGGCGCTTTTAACCTCGTCAAAGCTCAAGCCCTGCGCCGCACTCCCGGTTTCGCTTGGTTGAGACTCGAACCGGTGGATGACGTCGGCTTAGGCTTGATGATCAACCAAAGCGGCGGCCGTTCGTGCCTCGCGCTGGCCCGCCAGGAGCTGAGTGTTCAGTGGTACGCTTCGCTCACCGAAATGTTTCAGGGGTTGGAGAAAAATCTCTTCGGCCCGACCGCTAATTATCATTTGTGGCTAATGCTTATCCAGGTGGGGGCCATCGCTTGCTTCGCTGCGGCGCCGGTAGCCGCCATCGGTCTTGGCTTAGTGCAAGGGAGTTTCATTCTGCTACTTGCCGGCGTCGGCGCCGTCGGCATGCTCATTGGTTTTTCATTGCAAGCGATTTCCGAGGGCACGAGGGAGTTCCTGTGCACACTGTTCTGTCCGGCCGGTCTTCTGATAATTGCCGCCCTGCTGTTACGCGTAGGGCTCAAGTGCATAAAGAACGACGGAATCGACTGGCGTGGCACCCATTATCCAACGGCTGCGCTGCGCCAAGGCCAGCGGGTCAAACTCCTAATACGCACCAACGAACAATAGCGCCGACGATTCCGAGCCCGCTCAACTCACGCTATAACTGCCGAGCAACCTCAACGCCATGATTGTCAATCCTTGGCGCAATTGTCGCGCGCTTGCTGCGAGATGCTACAACCGATTACCGATCAGCGGGCGCCTGCCGATTGCAATCTTTGTCGGTGCTCATGCTGTGCCGCTCGCGAGAGCTTTCATTGCATCGATCGCCGCGCCAAGTTCCGCACACCTGGCGCAAGCTTCATGTTCAACGATTTATGGCCGAGATCGACGATTTTTGTGCGAAGGATGAATGCCGCCGTGGATTACAACGTCGATATGTTGACTAGTTACGGCTGGTACGTCGCTTGCTCACGAATTTAACTCAGTATGGGCTCCAAGCTGCCTAACAATTTCCCAGAGGTCGATGGCAACTGGCAGTGGCCGGAGAGGACCTGGTTCCGCGAGCGCCTAAACGCCATGAAAGCCCAGGAGAATGGCCAGCGCCGTAAACTAGGCACCATCATAACCAGTCAATCAGCCGCGGCGGCTCCGGCAATTGAGACCAAGTCGGACCCGCTCAAGGTTGATTGAGTTACCAGCCACCCTCAACGCGCTCTCGGTCACCGACGGTATTCTCGGCAATCTGAGTTTCTTTACGCTTTCAATCAGATTCTTCGCGATCCTTTAGCTTCTACGATCCCCATCGAGCAGGCGTCAATTCCGGCGGTTCTTGTCGCGCGCGTGGCACCTCCACGTCTTTGCGATCATGAGCCGCTCCCTTGCGTGATTGAAACGTGACCACTAGAATCGGCGCCGATCATGACGGCAGATATGCAGTCACCTGTTGAAACGCTCCGAAGAGCGCCGGCCGTGCCAAGCGAGGAAAATGGTTATCTTGCGCCACATGTCGCTCGCCTGATCGAGAGCTTGCGCTATTGGACCGGCCGACACTTAGTCTCGCCCAATGTGCCGATAGTCGAGCAAGCGCGGCAATTGTTTCACGCGCCGTTTGCCGTTCTGTCGCACGATAGCGCGCAGGATCCGCTCTTGAATTATGGCAATCTCGCTGGGCTGCAACTCTTTGAGATGAGCTGGGCGGAGTTGACTCAGACTCCGTCGCGACACACCGCCGAGGCCACGCACCAAGACGAACGCGCGCGCCTGCTTGGCGCAGTAACCCGGCAGGGTTTTGTCGACGATTATCGCGGCGTGCGCGTGGCCAAAAGTGGCCGACGCTTTATGATCGAGAAGGCGACGGTGTGGAATCTTCTCGATGAAGCTGGCGCGCCCTGCGGCCAAGCGGCGCGGTTTAGCGATTGGCGCTTTCTCGATGGACAGGCTGACCGATAACAGCCACGGCCGATAGATTCTATGTTAACCCCGCCTCTCGAGGCGGGCACAGTATTATGGGGTTTCCAAAGGGGGCGAGCATCCCCTTTGCGATATTTTAATCAGCGGCGGTGTTAAAGCCCCGCCCGCGAAGCGGCTTGGTTTAATTGAAAAGTAGGACACCGCATCATGGATGAGATTGGCTTTGTCGATACCACGCTACGCGATGGCCATCAAAGTCTTTGGGCCGAAGCGATGCTGACCGGCATGATCCTGCCGATCGCCGCTGCGATGGACCGCGCCGGTTTCGAGGCGATCGAACTGGTAGCCCCGTCGTTTTTCAAAAAAGCCTGCCGCGAGTTCAAAGAAGATATTTGGCAACGCATCCGACTCGTCCGTCAGTGCATTACTGAGACGCCGCTACGCGGAATTCGCAATCGTTACATGGCCGGTTTTCAAGTGACGCCGGCGTGCGCCAGCGAGCTTTGGCTCCAGCGGCTTGCGGCCAACGGCATACGTGAGTTACGCAGTTCTGACCCATCGAACACGGTCGCCCATTGGGCAGAGATGGTGCGGAGCGCCAGCGCGGTCGGATTGGATACGATCATCAACCTGATCTTTTCCGAGTCGCCAAAGCATACCGACGCGTATTACATGGAACGGGCGCGTGCCGCCGCCGAGCTTAAGCCAGCGCGGCTCTGTCTTAAAGATCCCGGCGCGCTGCTTACGCCGGAGCGGACGCGCACGCTCGTGCCGGCGGTGCTCGCTGCGATGGGAAACATTCCACGCGAGTTTCATACCCATTGCATCACTGGCCTCGGCCCGCTGTGTTGCCTGGAGGCGATCAAGCTCGGCGTCGCTTCGATCAATACAGCGATCCCGCCACTAGCCAACAGCTCGTCGAATCCGTCATTATTTCATATCGCGAGAAATGCCCGGGCGCTCGGTTATCGGACGAAAATCGACGAAAACGTTCTTCACGCGGTCGAGGGGCATTTCACCGATATCGCTAAGCGTGAAGGCTTTACCATCGGCGAACCCCGCGAGTTCGATAGTTACCATGCGCTCCATCAAGTGCCGGGCGGGATGATCTCTAACTTTCACTTTCAATTGACCAAGCTCGGCATGGGCGAGGGCATCGGCGAAGTCTTGGCCGAAGTGGGGCGAGTACGCCAAGAACTTGGCTATCCGATCATGGTAACGCCCTATTCCCAATTCGTCGGCGTGCAGGCAGCGATGAATGTGATCCTCGGCGAACGCTACAAAGAGGTGAGTGATGAGCTGATTCAGTATGCCGCTGGAATTTGGGGCGAAGAGGAGAGCGGCTCCATCGAGGCCAATATCAAAGACAAAATTCTCAGCCGCCCGCGCGCCCGTGAGCTGGCGCGTTGGCAACCGCCTACGCCGACCGTCGCTGAATTTCGCGCCCAACTTGGCGGCGATGGCATCGATGATGACGAGTTGCTGCTGCGCTATTTCGCCGGCGCCGATGAGGTTGTCGCGATGAAAGCCGCCGGGGCGACCAAAGAATACTTAAGCGCGCGTCGGCCGCTGGTCGCTTTGATCCAAGCATTGAGCAAACGAAAGCGGTTTGGGCGGATTTACATTCAGCGCGGCGAATGGTCGATTCAGATGGAACGACATGAACCGACTCGATGAAAGCTTGACGAAAGCGGGCCTAACCGGTGAGCGGGATGTTGGATCAAATCCGCCGGTCCGGCTGCGATTGAACATGCAGGCGGATGCGGTACATGCGCAGCGCCAGGTCGGCCATCGCCGAACTGGTCAACTCTTCGGCCTGAATGCGGCCATCGGGACTTTGATATTCTAACCGAAAGGAATCTAGTGTGGGCATCGATGTGGCCGTGGAAATCTTTAAGATTTTGCCCGCTTTGTTCTCGACGTGCCGACCCAGAGCGCGCAGGATTTCCGGGAGGCGGCCAAAGCTCACTAGCTTGAACCTGCCGCCGCGCTGGCGCGCGGCGTCGAGATCCAATGATCGGATCTCCTCGCCGGAGAAATAGATATCCAGCAATCCGGTATGCGGCGGTTTGGGATCGCCGTATTGAATCGTATAGTCGGCGCGCTGGCAGCGTAGCTCGAAGATATCGATGCCGCGCTTCTCAAGCTCTTGACCGATGGTGCGTAGCGTTCCGGAATAGCTGTATCGCGTCGCCATTGCGCTTGGTCTATCGGAATTGTTTTCGCTGTGCAACTCGCGTGTTGAAAAACTTTTGAAAAACTAGCGACGAATTGACGCCGGGCGTCGATCCGACTATATCGAGACGGAGCCAACATCTCGGCGCTGGCAAAGAAATTCGCCAGCTGCGTCGCGTTCCCGTACTCGATTCATCGAACGCCTATTGGCAAGAGCGGCCCGTTCCACTATGGATAACCGCAAAATTTCGGACCAAGAAGACAGCGGCGTGAGATTTTCTCGCGATCATTTTTTAACGCTCTACTTTCCCGCGTTCGTCTTCGCCTTGGGCGCCAGCATCGCGACGCCGGCGATCCCGGTGTTTGCGAAATCTTTCGACACCGGTTTTGCCGTAGCATCCCTCGTGATTGTCATGCATGCCTTCGGCGGCTTGGTAGCAGCGCTGCCCTGCGGATTTCTCATTGACCATTTTGGCCGGCGCGCGGTTCTTATCGCGGGTCCGCTGCTCATGGCGCTCTCTTCGGTCCTCACCGGCTTGGCAGGCTCCTTCGCCCAACTGTTGGCTTATCGTTTTATCGGCGGCGCGGCGATGGAGATGTGGCGCCAAGCGCGTTTAGCCATGGTCGCTGATGTCGGCAAACAGCGACAACGGGGACGGCAAATTACCGGCATGGTCGGCACTGAAAGTTCCGGCCGACTCATTGGTCCCGCCCTCGGCGGCATTCTCGCGACATCGAGTATTCGGGTGCCATTCTTCGTTCATGCAGTCTTGTCGGTGCTGGCGATTGTGCCGAGCGTATTCTTGCTGCGCGAATCAGCCCCCGGCCTCAATCGCCAGGCCGACAAGAAATCCGAGCAGGAGTTGAGCACCCGCGACTTGCTGACTTTGATGGTCGATGCTCGATACCGCGGTTTTTTCGGCGCCCAGTTGTTCGCCTCGATGACGCGCGGCGTATTATGGGGCGGGACCTTGTTGCTCTACGCGACCTTCGCTTACGATCTCGGCGCGAAGGGTTTGGGCGGTTTGGCGACCACCAGCAGCGTCGTTGGCATCCCGATCACACTTTACTGCGGTTATCTGATGGATCGTTACGGACGCAAGACCACTATGGTGCCAGGATTCATCTTCATGGCCCTCGGCTTGTTCTTTCTCGCGGCGAGCGCCCAATGGGGCTGGAGTCTGCCGCTATTCATCGCCGGCTTCCTGTGGATACATAGCGGCCATGCGGTTACCTCGGGCAGCATGCAAGTGCTCGGCACCGATATGGCACCGGCCAATGCGCGCGGCCGTTTCTTTGGCTTTTGGCGCATGGTCGGTGAGGTCGGCAGTTTAATCAGCCCGGCGCTATTCGGCTTTGTCGCTGAACAGGCGGGCTATGGTTTGGCATTTACGATGACTGGCCTGTTTGCGCTGGTAACTGCCAGCCTGCTCTGCTTTGGCGTTAGAGAAACCGTTGGGCGCGATACTCATTCCTAGCGAATGAATCACTTGCCGAGCAGTTGTCGCAGTCGGTCGACTAAGTCTTTGTCGGCGGACAGCACATCCTTCGCCAGAGCCTCAAGTTCGTGGCCGCCGGTCGGATCGATCTCCAAGAGTTTCTTTTTTGCTTCGGCGAGCAGGTCGGGATCTTTTAACGTTTTTGCAAAGGCATCGCGGAGCATCCTCTCGACCGCGAGGTCGATTTCCTGACCGCCCTGATAGCCGGTGACAACGGTGAACTTGGCGCCGATCGCTTCATTGAGCAGCTCGACCATGAAATAAGACGGCGATCCGGTGCCGGTGGAACCGCACTTGGGCGGCTCCGACGCCTTGGTTACGTCGTGAATTGTTTTGCAAGGCGTGTCGCTACGCATGTAGATCAAGTTGTTCGATGTCTCGAAGCTGCCTAGCCAGGTAAACTTGCGCCCATCGAACTTCACTTCCTTGCGCCCCAGCAGCTGGTCGAAATAAAGCGAGGGCAGGGTGGAGCCGGAGTGAGGCCATCGGGCTTGGCGACGTTGTCGACGTAGTTCGCCGCGATCATGCTTGATGCGCCGGGCATGTTTTGCACCATGATATTGGGATTGCCAGGTATATACTTGCCCATGTAAGTTGCCAGTAGGCGCGCATAAAAGTCGTAAGCATCGCCCGCCGGCAGTCCGACAACGATGCGGAGGGTCTTGCCGTCGAAGAAAGAGGGTTGCGCGTTGAGTTGCGGCGCTGCGAGCATTGCGAGCAAATGAGCCAAGGCGAAAATCTTCACGGTGAAGCCTCCCGTCCGGGTAAAGTGCTCGGCGCCTAGCCGACGGCGATTGTCGCTGTCAATGAATTAATCGACTACTAATTTTTAGACTACAGCTGCCAAGAGGAGGAATCATGACGGAGAATTATCAAACTTTGTTGGTGTCCAAAGATGCGGGAATCACGACGATCATGTTCAATCGTCCGGAAAAACGCAACGCCATGAGCCCGCTGCTCCATCGCGAGATGTATCAACTGCTCACTGAAATTCGTTACGACAAAGAGACGCGGGTGATTATTCTCACCGGCGCGGGCGATAATTTTTGCGCCGGTCAGGATTTGAAGCAGTATGGCTTGGAGATGGAGTCTCAACCGGAATGGGTGAAGGACGACATTCGCGAGAAGGTCCGCAAGTGGCGCACTGAACTACTCCGCACCTTGCCGCAACCGATTATCGCGCGCATTACCGGCTGGTGTCTTGGCGGCGCTTTGACGGTTACCGTCGGTTGCGACGTTGCCATCGCATCCGATGACGCCAAGTTCGGCTTGCCGGAGGTAAACTTTGGCCATTTTCCCGCCGGCGAAACGACGCCGATCTTAGCCAATTATCTGCAAGCCAAACACGGACTTTACTACGCGTTGTCGGGAAAGATCATGTCGGCGCAGGATGCCGAGCGCATCGGTCTGATTTCCAAAGTCGTTGCCCGGGCGGAACTCGACAATGAAGTTAATGAGTTTGCCAGATGCTTGGCCGAAAAGAGCCCGTTGGCGCTCAAAGCGGTCAAAGAGGCATGGTATCTGAGCACCTGCACAGCGCCGGAGGCGAGCTTTGCAATTTCTAATTTCATCTCGCAACGGATCGTCCGCGACCAGGGCGGCCGGCCGGGTTTGGAACAGTTCGTTCAGAAAAAATTGCGGCCAGTATCCGAGACCATGAAGATCGACAAGACATAGCGAAGGCGCGCTTACGATTGACAATATCGGCAAGCGCTGGCGAGACTTGGAACGCTCTGTCCAGCTCGCCACTGCGACTGCTTGATTGCTCGGCGCTACCCGACTAAAATATACGGCAATGGAGCTTAATCGATCACATCGAACGTGCAGTGGGTACTCGACGACGATGCCAATAACGAAAGAGGCTCGCTGATGGCACATGCAAAGTCGCTCAGAGCCGTCGGTCAATCGCTGGAATCCTTCGGTGTGAAGGTTTTCGATCTCGAAAAGGATGGGCGGGACTACGTGGTACGCAGCGATGAGCTGCCCGACGCGGCGCAGTTAACCAGAAAAACAAGTCTCTCGGAAAAAATTTGGGAGCCGGCCACCAGCACACGCAAGGGCGCGGGGTTGGCACAGCCGGACGGTTCCTTTCGTTACGTCCCCAGCTATGTGTCGTGGCTTGACTCTCAAGGACGACGAAAACGGCGCAGACGACTCACCGCGCAAACCAGTTCCACCCATCGTCTTCCGCAATTGCTGCGCACCTTGGGAAGGCATGTCGACAGGGTTGAGCCCCACTCCTTACAAATCTCGTGGACCGAGAACCAAGTAACCGTGCGTTACGAACCGGGGACCAAGGAACTGACCCATTCGACGCGGCTCAGGGTCGCCCGTCGAGAGCCTCTGGGTCGAACGATGGTGAGCACAGTCGAACCACGATAAACACATTCGGGGGTGACGACTTTAGGTTTAATTTCAACGGCGAGTACTGATACCCCAGCTTGCTGTCCGGTTGGTTGTCCATTCCCGCCCAAGCGGGTTATTTTGCCCACTGGGCGGTTTTTCTCGACGGTTGGGACAAGTAATACCTACACCGGCGCACCGTTTCAGGGAGTTTAGCGAAACGATTGTCGACTCACTATGTGAGAAATTACCGGCATAGAGATTGATAGTCCTAGCTGCAAGCGAGACAATGTCATGAAGAAAATTCTTATCCCCTGGCAATTATTTCGCCAATCTTTGTCGCTTCGGACCGCGGACAATTTAGAGTCTTGGTTGAACCGATGGTGTTACGGCGACAAGGGCGCGTTATTAATCGGTCGTGCCGTATCCGTGAATGAACAATCGGAAAATCGTACAATTGACCACGATCATGTCGCGCATATAGCGCCTGCCGCGCCCCCGCTAATACCGCACCCACCAAAGCGCGCGGCGGGACATGCCAAGCCGATCATCCTACCGGTGGATCGCCGAATGCTCGATTGTTTGCATGAGCTCTAAGTCGTCTGCTGTTGTCTAAGTTGGACGCGCTCATGGGTGACTGGTGCGGACCACGGTCCGACACCGCATGAAAAGAAATCAGGGGCGCGTTACCGAAAGATCACGGAATGTGCGAGAAGAAAAAAAGGGGAAAGAACTAAATTCTTTTCACGGAAATGTCTGTGCCGACTTGACCTGCCGGCTAATGGGTGACCCCGTGCCTGATCGTCGTGCCTTTGCCGTCCTTGCCGTTACCGATTGGCAGCTTCACGCCGCTAAAGATGATTGTGTAATCTTTGTTGCTTGGCGATTCGATGGCTTTTTGCCGCCGCGAATATCAGCCGCCCCGGCGCAAACGGTTCGATCGTCAGCCCCGGCCGATTCGATGGATCTGAGACGAAATTTCCACCGAGTGTCTGAGCAGCAACTCTTCGATTTCGGCGCTAGTGCCGGTGCGTTGAACTATATGGACGAGTGGAAAATTGCGCTGAAAGCGCGTCAATAGAGACGGCACCAAGTGGCTCGACGGTTCGTGGCTGGCGCCGATTGTGAGGGTTTCCGTCGATCGTTAAATTTTCTTCCTGGAATGTATCCGTAACAGATCGTCACGCTGATACAACATCTTTTCAACGTCGGTCCGGAATGCTTCGCCGGCTTGCGTGAGCTCGATTCCGGTCCGCATCTTTTTGATTAGTTTTACTTCGAGCAGATTTTCCAATTCCTTAATTGCATGAGACACGGCGGTTTGAGTTACGCTCAAAGTGCGCCCGGCCTCAGTGAGGTTGAGGCGCTTGGCAGCCGCGCCGAACACTTCGAGCTGGCGTAGCGTTAGCATCATATTCCCCCTTAAGTAATTCTTGTTAGGCCAAGCCCCATCGGTTTGTGGTTTTGCCACGCACAGTTAGTAGAGCAAGTTAGATACCAGTGAAGCATCGTGGCAGCGAACAATGGACCGGACATTACCTATGGTCGAATTTTAGTTAGTGTTTTTGTCAGCTTAGGTTGGGCGAGGAAAAGCATAAGGGTAAGAAAATAGTCAATTGCAATCGAACAGTGCGTTGCCCCGGTGTAAACAACGTTGACGGTCGGTGTAAACACTGCGCGTCCTGCCAGTATTGCTCTCCAAGACAAGCTTCTCTTCTACGATTGCCCGCGAACGCGCATCCGACGAGCACAGCGTCGTGCGCGTCCCTAGTTAGCCTAAACCTGGCTAATCGCCTAGTCGCTGCGGGACAGGCCGAAACACGCCTGTCTTCGTTGAAATCTGCTTAAGGACAATGCTTCGACCGACCCGCGTAGAAAACCAAGCCGAAAACGGGTCATGAATAAAAACTCATATCAGACATGAATAAAAATTCATTTGACGGCCAAACTACGCCACTGATAAAGCGCTACCTACGATGAGTCATTTTGTTGGAATCATGTGATGTTTAACCCAACTGTGCGAAGCATGTTGAGAGCGAGATCATCTATGAAGCGTCGTAATCATTTACTGGCGTCCACGATTCTTGTGCTGTGCACCGCGTTATTCGCTTCACCGGCTGCGGCTCAGATCGCTTTTGTCAAAACGATCGCGACTAACGCGACCAATACCACCGGCACAAGTATCGCCGTCACGGTTCCCGCCGCAGGCGTCGCCGCGGGAAATAGCATTATCGTGTCTTTTGCAATGAACCCAGCGACGGGAACCGTATCGTGCGCCGACACAGCTTCAAACAGCTACGGCGTCGATCGCGACGTCGTGAATGGATCGGGGACGTCCGGGGTTCGAACGGTTATTCTCTCCGCTGACAATGTGATTGCGCTGGCGAGCGGGAACACGATTACTTGTACGCATCCAAGCGTCGCCGCGCGAGCCGTCAGCGCGAATGAGTTCTCCGGGCTTGCCGTTTCCGCCGCACGCGACCAAACGGCCGGCGCCATTGGCAGTAGTATGGCTCCGTCTTCAGGTTCAACGCCGACGACCGCGCAAGCCGTCGAGCTGCTGATCGGCGCTATCGGGGTGGAGGGAAAGTCCAACGAAACATTCACGCCCGGCAGCAGTTACACGACCATCGGTCGGGCCGGCACCAATCAGGGCAACGCGGCAACCAACATAACGATCAACCCGGAATATCGCATCGTCACGGCGACAGGTGCCTACGCGGCCACAGCCACACTGGGCAATTCGCGCGCATGGGCTGCGGCCATCGCGACGTACAAAGCCAAGGTAGCTGCAACCAAGCTGGCTATTACTTCAGTCAACAGCGGCGTGAATCCGATAGCGGGGCAAACTTTTTCACTGGTCGTGCAGTCACAGAAAGCCGACGGCACGCCCGTGCTCGTAGTCAATCCTACGGCTTTCAATTTATCTGTAGCGTCGGGCGGAGGTAATTTGGCCAGCGGCACTACTAGCGGCACGATCCCTGGCGGCACAAACCAAGTAACGGTTAGCGGAGTGCTTTACTCGAAAGCGGATCTTGGCGTCATTCTCAGGGGAACCCAAACGAGCGGCGATCCAGTTTCTCCAGGCGATAGTGCGCCATTCACTGTTAACGCCGGTAATCCAACCAAACTCGCGTTTATCAATCAGCCGGTGAATTCGACAACCAGTGGAGCGATCAAAGGTCCACCGACGGTTGCCGTTCAGGATAGCGCCGGCAACACGATTGCCACTTCAACAGCCGCAGTTACAATCGCCATCGGAACCAATCCGGGCGGCGGAACGCTCAGCGGGACAACCGTAAAGAACGCGAGCAGCGGTGTCAGTGCATTCGCCGATCTGCATATCAATCAAGCGGCGAATGGCTACACGCTGACCGCAACTTCGCCCGGACTTACGAGCGCCACCAGCGCAACTTTCAATATCGTCGCGGCTGGCAGTATGGCCGGAACGGTGACGAAAGCATCGGGCGGCGGCGCGATTACAGGCGCTTTAGTTGAGGCTTTGCAGAGCGGAGTAGTAAAGGGAACGGGGTCGACTAATTCTTCGGGAAACTATTCCATCACGGGTCTCATTCCCGGAGCATACGATATTCGCGGAACAGCGGGCGGCTTTTCGCCGCAGACGCAAACCGGCGTCACTGTAAATGCCGGAGCTACTGCGACCACTAATTTTAGCCTCGTGGTGTCAACACCGACGGCTGGTATCGTTTACATTTACGACGAACTTCAGCGCCTGAAGTCCGTCATCGATCCGGTCGGTGAAGCGGCGACCTATTCCTACGACGCCGTAGGCAATCTGCTCGGCATCACGCGCAACAATTCCTCGCAGACTTCGATTATCGACTTCAATCCAAATAGCGGCGCGGTTGGCAGTTCAGTGACGATTTACGGCTCGGGCTACAGCGCTACACCGAGCCAGAATACGGTTACGTTCAACGGCGTTGCCGCCACGGTAGTGTCGTCGACGCTAACGCAGATTGTTACGACTGTTCCCGCCGGAGCGACAACCGGCCCCATCGCGGTCACGTCACCTGCGGGTTCGGCGACGAGTGCCACAAACTTCACAGTTACTGGCTCCCCGGCCGGAGCGCCGACCATTGCGAGCTTCACGCCCACGATTGGGAATACGGGCACCGCTCTATCGATCACCGGGGCTAACTTCGATACGACCCCGGCAAATAACGAAGTACGATTCAACCCCACACTTGCGGTAGTTAACACCGCAACCTCAACCAATATTAGCACAACGATTCCAGTGGCTGCACGATCGGGGAAGATATCCGTGTCTACGGCTGCGGGAACGGCTTTCAGCACGCAAGACTTTTACAAAGTTCCGCCGTCGTACTCGGCGGCAGATGTCGAGTTCACAGGTCGAATGTCAATCGGTGGCAGTAGCCTCGCTGTAACGATCAACAGTGCGAACAAACTTGGATTAGTCATCTTCGATGGCATAAGCGGGCAGAGGGTGAGTTTGGGTGTAAGCGGGTTCGCGATCGGCGAGACCACTATCAAAATCTACAGGCCGGACGGCACCAATGTTCTCGCCCAATTTCAAGCCTCATCTCACCTTCAGCGGTACACAGAATCAGAAACTCAGTTTAGGTGTAAGCGGCTTCTTCCCGAGTGGCGATGTCACTATCAAAATCTACAGGCCGGACGGCATCAATGTTCTCGCCCAATTTCAAGCCTTAGGAGTCGGCTATAGTATAAACATGCCGCCTTTACCCGAGTCCGGAACCTATAATATTTTTCTTGACCCTCTTAGCAGCAGCACCGGCACGATAACTTTAGTTTTGTCGGAGGAGATCGATGCGGGGGCCATCGCCATCAACGGCGCGTCGGTCCCAGTGACGATTAATCGAGTTGGGCAAACCGCACATCTCACCTTCAGCGGTACACAGAATCAGAAACTCAGTTTAGGTGTAAGCGGCTTCTTCCCGAGTGGCGATGTCACTATCAAAATCTACAGGCCGGAC
>JAERMN010000315.1 GCA_016844625.1 Deltaproteobacteria bacterium | reverse complement strand
GCCATCTTAATCTTTGCAGCTGTCTTTGCCGCGTTAGCGCTCGGTTACTGGGCCGATTGGGGTGTGTCGGGGGTCAAGCAGCCCATTGAGTTTCCGCACAAGACTCATATCGCGCAAAACATCCCCTGTGTCGGCTGCCATCAGCGCGCTGAGAAAGATCTCGTGGCGGGCCGGCCGGCCACGGCGCTTTGTTTGGCTTGTCATGCGAGCAGCGATTCGAAAAACCCGGAGATCGAAAAACTCAAAGCCTTCGGCGAGAAGGGACAAGAGATTCCCTGGCAGCGGGTGTGGCGCTTGCCGGCGCATGTATTCTTCTCGCATCGAGTTCACGTCTCGATCGCCAAGCTCGCTTGCCAGTCATGCCATGGACCCATGGAGACCCTCGATCGTCCACCGCCGCGACCGCTCAAAACGCTGACGATGGACGATTGCATCGCTTGTCATATGAAATCAAAATCAGCCGCGGTTCGTCAGGTCAAAGTAATGCACCCGGCTCATGTGTCGTCCCAGCGGCTGGTCAACGATTGTAATGTTTGCCATCGGTGAGGAGTGCGATGAGGTTTACGCGACGAACATTCTTGCAAACTTTGACCGGCGCCGCCGGCGCGGCTGCTCTGGTGCAGAACCAACTCTCGGCAGTGGACCAGGTCGCCGGTGACGTGCAGCGGTGGGCCAAACCGGAAGAGGTTCTGGTACCGACAATCTGCCAACAATGCCCAGGCGGCTGCGGCTTGTTGGCGCGCACGCTCGACGGTGAGGTTTGTGGGATCTCAGGAAATCCGCTTCATCCGATCAATCGCGGCGCGCTCTGTCCCAAGGCTTTTGGCGGGCTGCAGCTACTCTACGATCCGAACCGTATCCAAGGTCCGATGGTCCGCACCGGCGAGCGCGGCCGATTTCGCTCCATCGGCTGGGACGAGGCGCTAAAGTTGGTCACGGCACGTTTGTTGGATCTGCGGGCGACAGGGCTGGCGCACACGCTGGCGATTCTCGGCGGGCAATATCGCGGCTATCGCGACACGCTGTGGAGCCGTTTTGCCCAGGCCTATGGCACGCCCAATTATATTCGCTTGCGTTGCTTCGCGCCGGAGAAGCCGGCGCTGGCGCATCAGCTCATGCAAGGCGTGACGACGCCGCTCGCTTACGATTTAGCCGAGACCCAGTTCATTCTTTCGTTTGGCGCAAACCTGCTGGAATCATGGATCGGCCCGGTTCATGCGTCGCAGGCGTATGCGCGTTTGCGCCGGAGCGGCGACCGCCCGCGCGGCTTGCTGGTTTACGTCGACCCGCGTCGCGCGCCGACCGCGATTAAAGCCGATCGTTGGATTCCCATCGTACCCGGAACCGATGGGATCTTGGCACTCGGCATCGCCAACGCCATGATCCGCGAAGGACTTTACGACGAAGCATTCGTCGAGCAGTACAGTTTCGGCTTTGAAGATTGGCTCGACGCCGCCGGGCAGCAGCATCTAGGCTTTAAGAATCTCGTCTTGCGGGATTACGGCCTGTTTACGGTTTCCGCTGCCACCGGCGTGCCAGTGAAAAGTATTTTAGAGATTGCCCGCGGTCTCGCGACCACCAAGCCCGCCATCGTTATCGGTGAGCGCGGCCCGGCTTACGGCCCCGACGACATGTACACGCGCATGGCGATTCACAGCTTGAACGCTCTGGTGGGAAACATCGGCGTCGCCGGCGGCCTGCGGACTCAGGGCGAGATTCCGCTCGCGCCGTTGCCAGCGCTTGAGCAAGACGCCACAGCGAAGCAAGGCGTGGCGCAGCCACGCATCGACGGCGCGGGAGAAAAAAATTATTTCATGGTTGCCGATGCGCCGCAGCTTTTGCCTGAACGAATTCTTAACGGTTCGCCCTATCCGGTCAACGCTTTGTTCTTATTCGCCACCAACCCCCTCGCCAATCATCCGGCCAAGGAAGCGTTCGCGGCGGCCTTCAAGAAGATTCCGTTTATCGTTAGCTTTTCGCCGTTCCTCGATGAATCCAGCGCCCTGGCCGACCTGATTTTGCCCGATCCAACTTACTTGGAGCGTTGGCAAGATGATCAGGTCAACCACCTGGCGGGCTTTACTTGTTTCAGCTTGGCGCGGCCGGCTTCGAAGCCACTGCAGCAGTCGCGCAATACGGCCGATGTCCTGCTGCAAGTGGCGCAGTCTTTGGGCGGCACCATCGGCAAAAGTTTTCCGTGGAAAAGTTTTGAGGAAGTGCTGCGCCACGGTGCCGAAGGACTGTTTAAGTCCGGCCGCGGCTATGTTGTTTCCGTCCACGCTCAGGAAGCGCTGCGCAAGGTTCTTGAACGGCAGGGCTATTGGCTGCCGGAATTTCAGGACTCCAATGCTTTTTGGAATGGTTTGCTACAAAAGGGCGCATGGTGGGATCCGACTGGCTTGCCGATGAGCCGCAATGCCTTGCTGCAAACGCCTTCGGGTAAATTCGAATTCTACTCGACGCGGCTCAAGCAATTGCTCGACAAAGCCGCAATCACCGAAGAAGCGCGCAAATCTATGCTCGCTAAATTTGGCGCCGACAAATCGGACGACTTGCTTTACCTGCCGGCGGTGGCGCTCCGTAGCGCCAAAAAAGTCGAAGCCTTGCCGCTGCGGCTCAACACCTATCGTCTGATGAGTCGGCCCATGGGCGGCGGCAAGAATCAGCCCTGGCTGTTGGAACAGCCGGCGGTTCACGTGCAGGCTTCATGGGAAAGCTGGGTGGAGATACACCCGCAGACAGCGGCCGGATTGGGCATTAAGGAAAACGACTTAGTGTGGGTCGAATCGGCCAAAGGCCGAGTGAAATTGCGCGCCAAACTTTACTCCGGCACGGTCGCCGACGTTATCCATATTCCATTGTTTGGCGGCGATGGGCCAAATCCCAACGACTTGATCGCCAACGAGACCGACGTGCTGCGCGGCTTCGGCGTGCTCAATAGCACACAAGTAAAAGTCAGGAGGGCGTAATGAAAGAAAGATTGCAAAATGGAAAATGCAAATTGCAAAAGTCAAAATTCAGATTTTGGCTCCCGGATTCTCTGATCATTTTGCATTTTTCAATCAAGTGAATTCGCGAGCGGGGTTCAAACCCCGCTCCCGACCAAAGGGGATGCTCGCCCCTTTGGAAACCCCATTTAATTGTGCCCGCCTCAAGAGGCGGGATTAAATGGAATGTACATTCTGCAATTTGCATTGGAGGAGAGGTAAACCGTGGCGTTGTGGGGAATGGTTATCGATTTAGATCGTTGTACCGGCTGCCAAGCCTGTGTGATGGCGTGTAAGGCCGAGAACAACGTTCCCGCTGTGGGCGCCAACGAGGCAAAGCGCGGCCGGGTGATCAGCTGGATGCAAGTGCTGACCGAGACTGACGAAGAACATCACGCCAGCAAAACGCGCTTCATTCCACGGCCCTGTCTCCAATGCGACGATCCGCCGTGCACCAAGGTTTGTCCTGTCTATGCGACCTATCGAAACCCCGAAGGGATAGTAGCGCAAATTTATGCGCGCTGCATCGGGTGCCGCTTTTGCATGGCGGCGTGTCCCTACAACGCAAAATATTTTAATTGGTTTAGCTACCAAAAAGAGGCGCCGGGCCAAAACCCCGATGTATCTCTGCGCGACAAAGGCGTCGTCGAGAAGTGCACCTTTTGCCACCACCGGCTACAAAACGCGCGGGAGCGGGCGCTGGCGGAAAAACGCGAGTTCGACCCAATGGAATATGTTCCCGCTTGCGCCGAAGCTTGTCCTGCCAAGGCGATCGTCTTCGGCGATCTGGCCGATCCTGCCAGCGAAGTGGCGCAGCTGGCGCGCAGCCCGCGGGCCTTCAAGCTTCAAGAAGAGCTGGGCACCAAGCCCAAGGTGATTTATCTGACGGAGGGTGAAGGCGGTGGCTGAGTTTCGCGATGCCCACGAAGATAGTTTGTTTGCGCCGATCGAGCACACCGGGCGTGGTTTCTACTGGGCCGTGGCGTTGTTGAGCGGTTTGATTTTGTGGGGCGTGATCGCCTACTCGGTTCAGTTCACTCAAGGCTTAGGCGTGACCGGCCTGCATCAGCCGGTTGGATGGGGTTTTTATGTCACCAATTTTGTTTTCTTCATCGGCATCAGTCACGCCGGCACGCTCATATCCGCGATTCTGCGCTTGTCGAAAGCGGAGTGGCGTCGCCCGATTACGCGCATGGCGGAGGTAATCACTTGCATGGTTATCTTCATCGGCGCCGGCCAAATCCTGGTCGACTTGGGCCGGCCCGATCGCATGATGAATGTCTTGCGCCACGGCCGTTATCAGTCGCCGTTGCTTTGGGACGCCACCAGTATCAGCGCGTATTTGATGGCGAGTCTGACGTATCTCTATTTGCCGATGATTCCGGACATTGCGATTATGCGTGACCGTCTGCAAAAACGAAAGCTTTTGTACAGTGTTCTAGCTCTAGGCTGGACTGGAACGGAACAGCAGCAAAAAGTTCTCAACCGCGCCATCGCCATCATGGCGGTATTAGTCATCCCCATCGCCGTCTCGGTTCACTCGGTGGTGTCGTTCGTTTTCTCGATGACGCTGCAACCGGCGTGGCACTCGACTATCAAGGCTTACGGGCTGCATTATTATCTCAAACCGATCCACTTCCGCTATCTGGGACAGCTTTTGCTGATCATGGCGCTGCTGTGGTTTTATTTTACCTTTGCCGAATATCTCACCGGTTATTACGGCGCGGAACCGGAGGAGATGAAAGTTTTTTGGGCCAAGTTCAGCGGACCTTTCTGGCCGTTTTTCTGGACGATGGTGTTGTGCAACTTCGTGGTGCCGCTCGTTTGCCTGGCAAGCCTGAAGCAGCACACTGTGGGGAAAGTTTTGATCGCCTCGCTGTCCATCATAGTAGGAATGTGGCTTGAGCGCTTTATCATCGTTGTCCCCACATTGTCTTTCCCGAGACTGCCTTTCCCGCACGGAGTCTACGCGCCGACGTGGGTTGAATGGGGCGAGACCGCCGGCAGCTTCGGTCTATTCGCGCTTTTTTATCTTTTGTTTACCAAATTTTTTCCGATCATTTCGATCTGGGAAATCCGCGAAGGGCGCGAAAACAGCGTGAGAGAGGTCGAGGACAGAATCCTTAGTTACCTTCCCGGCGAGGTCGAGGAAAAACCTTAGGGTGCACACGAGGATGTTATGGAATATCAGCCGCCGGTTTCGGATCGCTTAGTCAGAAGGTTGCAATGGATCTGGGTGGCGCGCCTGGACGATGTCATTCAAGCGTCCGTGGGAATATCGATCGTAGCGATACCGATTTTTCTCGTCTTCATGGGCGTGATTTTTTACGTTTTTTGGGGTGTGGCGCTAAATGGGAGGAAGCGTGAAGACTAGGGCGCTCTTCATCGCCTTGGCTCTGCTGCTCGGAACCGGACACGAACCGGGCGCGGTGGTCAAGGCGGCCGAAGCCGGCTCAGCGATTTTGCCGGGCAATCCGCTTGAGGGCAGTCAACTATTTACCGATAAGGGTTGTTTGCGTTGTCATGCGATAAACGGCGTCGGCGGTGTCGGCGGCCCCGAGCTTGGCCAAGGCATCTTGAAACGTTCGCTGCTCGATATTGCCGGCGTGATGTGGAATCACTCGCCGGGCATGGCTCATGTGATCGAAGAACGGCATGTTGCGCGCCCGGTGTTTAAAGCGCCGGAAATGGCGAGCCTGCTTTCTTTTCTATACTACATCGGCTCTTTCGATGCTCCGGGAGACGCGGCAACAGGTGAACGGCTGTTTCGTGAGAAACAGTGTCAAACCTGCCACTCGCTAGGCGGCAAAGGAGGGAAGCACGGCCCAGCGCTCGACAACTATAGCAAATATGCCTCGCCCATCTATTTGAGCGTTGGTCTTTGGAATCGCGGAAAGGCAATGGCCGGAGTCATGGAGGCGTTGAAGATTTCGCGCCCGACGTTCGAGAGAAATAACATTCCGGATCTGTTCGCGTACATTCGCAGTTTTGGCCGCAGCGTCGAGCGCATTTATGCTCAGCCGGGAAGTCCGCGTAATGGTGAAAAACTTTTTGTCGCCAAGCGCTGCGTCGAATGTCACTCGGTCACGCCGCAAGGCGATCCAACTCGGGCAAACCTGCGCGCCCGGCTGATCAAAGGAAGTCTCATGACTATCGCCGGCGCCATGTGGAATCATGGGCCGCATATGTGGGGCGACATGGCGCGGCGCGGCATCCCGATGTCGCCGCTCACCACCGAGGAAATGTCGGATATCATCGGTTATCTATATTTTCTCCAGTTTATCGACCCACCCGGTGTAGCCGAGCGGGGCCGCATGGTGTTCCAGGAGAAACGTTGCGGCCAATGCCATGGATCATCAGAGAAAGGAGCGCCACAGGGCGCAGATTTCGCCAAGAGCGACAAACTCAAAACCAAAAGCGAAAAGCTCAGAACTCAATTGGAAGTGGTCACCGAGATGTGGAACCACGCGAGCACGATGGAAGAAAAGATGCTGAAAGAATCCCTGGAGTGGCCGGTTTTCAGAGGTGGGGAGATGGCGGACTTGATGGCTTATCTGGTTTCATTGCGCGCGGGAAAATAATCGACAAGGCAAATTTCTTTGCCCAAAGAATTTTACCTGGATCAAACGAAGTAGTGGCGGCGCCAGAGTTGAGGAACGGCGAACAACGCTTTGGGTGGCGGGACGCGTCGCGGAAAGGGAAGAAAAAGCCATGAAAAAAGCAACAAAGAAAATGGCCATTTTGACCCTAGGGACGATTATCGTCTTATTTTTCGCAGCGGCAAATTACGCGCAGCAATACAGCGGGTCATCACAAGATCCACTTGTCGGGTCTCGGGTATTTGGCAGCAAAGGCTGTTCACAGTGCCATGCGGTGAATGGCGTTGGCGGCAAGCTCGCCACCGACCTCGGCCGCATCGCCAAGCCGCGCACTTTTTATGATCTGGCCAGCGCGATGTGGAATCATCTACCCGAGATGGCCGCGCAAATGCGCAAACTCAACAAGCCGCCGCCGCAATTGAGTCCACG
>JAERMN010000314.1 GCA_016844625.1 Deltaproteobacteria bacterium | reverse complement strand
TTCGGCGGCGGGTAAGTAGAGTAAGAGTGAAAAAATGGCCAAAGCAACCGACCAATCTAAGACGGGTTACGTGACCGTCGCCACGGTGCGTAGCCGTGCCGAAGCGCGCCAACTCGCAGCCAAGCTGGAGTCGGCTGGAATTGACAGTCTCTTGACCGTGGAGCGCGCCGGGGAATCCGCGTCGGCGAAATATCGTTGGTTCAACGGGGTAAAAGTTCAAGTCAGCCGGACCGATGTACAGCGCGCTTTGCATGCATTGCAACAGTCGCGAGCGCAAGAAGATAAAAGCGCGCCCCGCGAGCGCAAGAGTGAGCTTGCAGCGGGCTCCTCTCCTTGCCAATTAAATCTTGGTAACTGGCAAGAAGCGGTGATCGCGGTCTGCGCCATTATCGCAGTTGCAGCTCTGTTAGCTCTGTGGTTGTTCTGATTTTGTATATATTGGCGTCTGAAGAATTCCTAGGAAAGAGGAGACAACATGCTGGACGGTAAACTGAGGATCGCGCCGACTTGTTATCACATGCTGCATCAAGTGCCGGTGCGGGCGGCGCATGAGATGAACTATTTTTACGATGAGGGACTCAAGACCGCGGACGGTTCGTTGGCTTACGAGTTGCTCACCGATTCGATGGTGCCGTTTGGCCTTGAGAAACTCGGCATCTCCCAGGCGATGAAGGAAAAGTCGGTGGATATCGCGCTGGACGTGCAGTCGCGGACGATTTTCTACCAACGCGCGCGCGGCGCTGATCTTTACATCATCGCCGGCTGGCGCAACCAGCACACCAACGTTTGGGTCGGCCCGCCGCACATCAAGTCGTTGCAGGATCTCAAAGGCAAGCGCGTTGGCATCAGCGACTTTAACAGCATCCGCCATTGGGCGATCCAGATTCAACTGGTCAAAGCCGGCTTGGACTTGGAGAAAGACGTCGAGTGGGTGCGCATCGGCGTCAACTCGCAGCTGCACAAAGACGCGATCCGCGCCGGGCGCGTTGAATGCGCGCCGGTGCCGCCCTGGTATGCCGAAGATCTGATCGCGGAAGGTTGCAATGTCTTGGTGTCGCCGGCGGAACAATATCCGGATGGCCGGCCAGAAAGAGTCATTGTTTCTACTGGGCGGATACTCGAGGAACGACCGGATATGGTCAAGGCATTTTTACGCGCTTTGGTCCGTTCGTACTGGTTTGTGCGCGATATGCCGAAGAACTACGAGTACATTACCAATCTCGAAAAACGTGTCCGCTTGACTAGTCCGGACCCGGAAGAGCGTCGGGTACAAGCGCCGCGCTCGCTGCGCGATCTCGAAGCGATGCCGTTTCCGCTTGACGGCAGAGCGAGCGGTTTCGAAGATATGCTCAAAGAAGAAGAGCGGCTGGGCGAGCTTAACTATACGGTTCCGCCGATCAAAGAAGTCGTGGCGCAGGATTTAGTCGACGAGGCGTTTAAAGATTTATGCGGCCGGCCGGAGCTACAAGAGGAGTTTCAGCGTTTGAAAAAGGCCGAGGCGCGTTGGGGATACTAGGCCGCGCTGTGCTGCGACGGTGTCTTAATGTCATTCTGAGACGAAGCCGAAGAATCTGCTTTCTGCCACGGCATCGGAAGAAAGCAGATCCTTCGCTATCGCTCAGGATGACATCCATGGGATTGGACACATGGCCACACAGTCCCGCGGCGGCGCGGAAGGGCAAATTTTAGATTTCAGAAACTCAATGCTTTGGCGAATGGTGCGTGGTTTTTGGCGAGGGGAAAGGCGATGAAGACAGTTTGTCTTAGGCAAATATTCTTCTTGGTATTTCTCAGCGGGCTACTGGTGGCTTCGTCGCTCCATGCCCAGTCAGGCAAGAATTTTTTCGAAGGCAAGACGATTTCATATTTAGTCGGATCAACCTCCGGCGGTGGCAGCGATTTAACAGCCCGGCTGGTGGGCCGGCATCTCGAGAGACAGATCCCCGGCAAACCGCGTATCGATATTATCAACAAACCGGGGGCCGGCGGCATGATCGCCGCCAACGAGCTCTACAACCTGCGCAAGCCCGACGGCTTAAGCATCGCTTCGATCAACACCAGCGCTCTGTTCGCCATCGCCGGTGGCAACGACGCCATCAAGTTTAAATTGGAGAAATTCCTCTGGCTAGGGCAATCCTTCGACGACGCGCAGACGGTCTACATGCGTTCCAACACGCCTTACACGAGTTTCGATGCTATCAAGAAGGCCAACAAAGAGGGCCGGCTGCCGAAGATGGGCGCTCAGTCCCTCGATCACTCCAGCAGCGTGGTGGTTAAAATTGTCGGCTACATACTTGGCCTGGACTTTCACGTGATACCCGGTTATCCGGGTACGCCGCAAATCTTACTCGACATCGAGCGCGGCGCCCTCGATGGCCGGGCGCACAGCACAGGATCCCTCATGGCGACCCGCCGGGAGTGGATTAAAAACGGTTTCATCAAGCCGCTGGTGACCTCGCGGAAGAGCCGGGACCCGCGGCTCCCCGAGGTGCCGAGCATCGATGAGCTGGCGCCGCCGGGAAGCAAGGGGTTGCTCGCCGCGCTATACGCATCGCAGGATTTAGCGCGTTCGGTGGCGTTGCCTCCCGGCGTGCCGGCTGACAGAGTGAAGATATTGCGCGATGCCTTTGCGGCGATGACGAAGGATGAGGCGTTTGTCAAAGAGTCGGACAAGATGGGCTTGGAGATCGGCCTGATTCGCGGCGAAGACATGAATCGTGACATCGAAGCAACCATCCGCGACAAACGGCTCATGGACATGTATAAGACGATTACCGAGGTGAAGTAAGTCAATTAAAAAGTAAAAAGGCAAAAGTAAAAAGTACGAATGCAAAGTTTCCACTTGAAGTTGTGTTCTGTGCGGCGAGGACGGACACCTTGCGACAAGGATGGCAATGAAAAAGATGAGCTGTTTGGCAATTCTGGGTTTTTTGATTCCGTGGCGGTTCACGCCCAGGGAGCGAAAAATTTCTACGAGGGGAAAGTCATTTCTTACTACGTCGGGTCGACCGCCGGTGGCGGAAACGATATCACGTCCAGGCATATCGCGCGCCATTTTGAGCGGTATATCCCCGGTAAGCCGCGTATCGATATCTTCAACAAACCGGGGGCCGGCGGTTTGATCGCAATGAATGAACTCTACAACTTACGCAAACCCGACGGCCTCAGCATGGTCTCGGTCAATCCCAGCAGCCTATTTGCCTCGGCCGGAGGGGATGAAGCGATTAAATTTCAATTACAGAAATTCATCTGGGTCGGACAAGCGTTTGACGATGCCCAGACTCTTTTTGTGCGATCAGCGACACCCTACACCAGTTTTGATGCGATCAGAAAGGCCAACAAGGAAGGCAAGCTGCCGAAGATGGGCGCGCAGTCACTCGACCACCCGAGCAGCGTTGTGGTCAGAATCGTCGGCTACATTCTCGGCCTGGAATTTCACGTGATTCCCGGATATCCGGGCACGCCGCAGATACTGCTCGACATCGAACGCGGCGCGCTGGATGGACGGGCGTTTAGCACGGGGTCGCTGTTCGCAACCAAGCGCGATTGGCTCAAATCCGGCTATATCAAGACCCTGGTGACTTCGAAGAATATTCGCGACTCGCGCTTGCCTGATGTGCCAAGCATCGACGAGCTTGCGCCGGCTGGGAGCAAGGGTTTGCTCGCCGCGCTGTACGCGGCGCAGAATCTTTCGCGCTCAGTCGCGATGAATCCTGGAGTGCCATCGGACCGGGTGAAAATATTGCGCGATGCCTTTGCCGCGATGACCAAGGATGAGCAATTCATCAAAGAGTCTGAGAAGTTGGGATTGGAGATTGGTTTAATTCGCGGCGAAGCGATGAACCGTGATATCGATGCGACCATGGGTGACAAGCGGCTCATGGATATGTATAAGCAAATCACGACAGTTAAATAGGAAATTAAAAAGGCAAAATTAAAAATTAAAACATTCAGACGCTTTCGTTGTTGTAGAATCTCCCTGACATTTTTAATTTTTGAATTTGTAACTGTTAATTCAACTTGTATAAGAAATTCAAAATTAAAAAGGAGAATTTAAAAATTCAATCTGCTGCGAAGAGTGTTTTCGACGGTCTTCAGTTCTTTATTTTGAATTTTTAACTGTTAATTCAACTTGTCTTCTCTCGCCATCCTGATCGATTTCGGCAGTACCTTTACGAAGGTTACCGCCGTCGATTTATCCAAAGCGGAAGTCATCGGGCGCAGCCAAGCGCCGTCCACTGTACTGACGGACGTGCGCGAAGGATTGTTGCAAGGGGTGGCCGATTTGCATCGACGCCACGGGGTTTTTGCCAGCGCGCCAAAGGACCTAAAGGTTCTCGACGGCAATGTCGTGCTCGCCTCGAGCAGCGCCGCGGGCGGCTTGCGCATTGTCGTCGTCGGCAACGTGCCCGGTCTCACGGTTGAAGCGGCGAGTCAAGCCGCCCTCGGCGCGGGAGCGAAGATCGTCGGCTCATCGGCGTTCAAATTGACCGACGGTAAGATCAAGGAAGTCGAAACGCTGCGGCCCGACATGATTCTGCTCACCGGCGGCGTGGATGGCGGCGACGCAGAGACAATTCAACACAACGCGCGGGTGCTCTCGCACTCGAGCCTCGCCGTGCCCATCGTCGTCGGCGGCAATCGCGCCGTGGTGGACGAAGTCGTCGGTGTTCTCAAACGAGGCGACAAGGAAGTGCGCGTCGTCGACAACGTCATGCCGAAGGCCGGCAAGCTCGCGGTGGAATCGGCGCGCGAAGCGATCCGCGAACTCTTCATGGAACGCATTACCCACGCCAAGGGGCTCGACGCGCTTAAGGGCATCGTCCCGGTGGTGTTACCGACGCCGATGGCTGTGATCCAAGGGGTTCGGCTCGGCGCCGACGGCACGGCGGATGAAAAGGGCTGGGGCGACATGCTCGTTGTCGACGTCGGCGGCGCGACGACCGATGTTCATTCCATCGGCTACGGTCATCCGGCCGGCGAGAACGTCATCGCGCAGGGATTGGCCGAACCCTACGCCAAGCGCACGGTAGAGGGCGATCTCGGCATTCGCTTCAACGCAGCGACCATCGTCGCGCGCGTCGGCTTGGACAAGCTAACTGAAGATTTGGCCCATGACTTTCCGACGTTCGCTGTCGAGCGCGAAAAGCTTGGCGCTTACATTGAACAAATCGGTCAGGAGACCAGCACCGTGCCGCAAGAGCCGTGGCATGTCGCGGCCGACGCGGTGCTGGCGCGCACGGCGGTCGACCTGGCAATCGACCGACACGTCGGACGGCGCGAAAGAATCGTTGCGCGCGAGGGCGAAGCGTGGGTGCACTACGGCAAGGACATGCGCGACACCCATACGTTGATCGGTACTGGCGGCGTATTCGTGCACAATGCCCACGCCGCTTACATTCTTACCCAGCGCCCTAACCATGACGATCGTGTCCAAGCGCTGCGGCCGCGCGATGCGAAGAAATTTTTAGACGCCTCTTATCAACTGTACGCCGTCGGGTTGCTCTCAGAGAGCCGCCCCGATGTGGCGCTTAGGTTGTTTCAGCGCTACGTCACGCGGGTGGGTTAACGTTAGATTTTCAGCGAAGGACCCAGCGCGGCAAAGCCGCAACTAAAGCAGAGAAGAGGTTTAACCACAAAGAGCCTAGCGCGGCGGAGCCGTAACCAAAAAGAGAAAAGTCGGATTCACCACGAAGGCATGGTTCGACGGGGCTCACCACAAGCTCCGGACACGAAGGTTTTCGTAGGGTGCGCTTCGCGCACCGGCCAGTCTCGGAATATTTCGCGCATAGACGCCAAGGCCGCAAAGGTCGGAGAAAAATGGTGAAGATCGTATTTTGGATTATCTATCTTTCCCTTCCGAACTTGGTGTGCTTTGCGTCCCTTCGACGAGACTCAGGACATGCTTGGCGCGAGTCAATCCCCGTGTTCGAGTATTTCGGGTCACCAGAAAATTTGCGCAAGCCGCGAAAACTTTCAATTATAGTAGTACGAAGGACACGAAGGGTTCGGATGATTAAGACTCCGAACTTCGTGCTCTTCGTGTCCTTCGTGGTGAGAACTTTCTTTCCTATTTGGTTGCGGATTTGCCGCGCTAGGTCCTTCGTGATGAAATATCTTGCCGCTCGTATTTCAACCATAACAACTTATAACGACCTTATTGCCGCTGCTAAATTTATCTAATTTAACTTACCCGCGCCGCCACTTCGGCCAGGCGTTTCATCTGATCCAAATCTTCGGCGCAGGGGCGGAGGATGAATTCATCGACGCCCATATCGGCTTGGCGCTTGATCGCGGTTTCAACCGCTTCGGTTGAAGTCGGGATGCCGCGCAAGCGGCGCGCGGCGAGTTCGGGATTGTAGCCGTAGTTGGCGTTGATATAGCTTGTGGCCTGTTCCACAGCGATGGGCCCGAGGGCGAAATAGCTGGCGCCGACCCAACGCGGCTGTGCTTGGCGATGGTTGTCCTGCCACGCTTGTAAAATGTCGCGCCACATTTTTTGCATCGCTGCCGGTTCGCCGCCCCCCGGCGCCATGTAGCCGTCGCCCCATTTGCCGATGCGCGCTGCGATTGCCGGCACGTAGCCGCCGATGAGCAATTCCGGACCGCCGGGACGGAGCGCCGGTGGACCGATCGGGCCGGTGTCAGCGGACAACGCTTCGCCCGCCCATAAACGTCGGAGCAGGGCGAATTGTTCTTCCGAGCGGCGGCCGCGCCGGTGAAAATTCTCGCCGGTGGCGAGGTAATCATTCTTACGCACGCCGATGCCGACACCGAGCGTCAGCCGACCGGCGCAGAGGGTGTCGATGGTCGCAGCTTGTCTGGCGAGCAGGGTCGTTTCTCTAGTCGGTCCGATGATGACGCTGGTCATTAATCTTATTCGTTGGGTTGCGCCCGCCGCCATGGCAAGCACCGCGAGCGGCTCAAGCGCTTGGGACACTACCCTGTCAGTGACGACCAGACTGGAGAACGGGCCTCGTTCGGCTCGGGTGATCCATTCGAGCATTAACTCGCCCGTTGCCGAAGCGATACGGCTGGGTAATCCAAGTGCGATGCGCATGAAGCCTCCGAGAAAGTTTTTCTTACGGTGCGCCGACGTGAATCGATTTTCAACCGCGCCCCGTCATCAATTATCTTGCCACGATTCGCTGAATCTTATAAAGAACAGGGCTTGGGGAGATAAAAATGAATTGTCGTCGCTGCGGCTTGATCATTACAATGTTTCTTCGCCAGCTTGGGTTGCCGTTGGTCGTTTGTGCCACGCTTTTGTTTTCTAGTGTTTTGTTATGCGGCGCTGCCACGGCACCGACTGGTAGCAAGAATGATTCGAGAGCCATCACCTTAGGCCTGATTTCCGAGATCAATCAATCGGCCATCGAAGAGCATTTCCGCGATTTCGTCCGTTATGTTGCCCGTCGGCTCGCGATGGGACCGGAAAATGACGCCAAAGTCATCATTGCGCCGACGGTGTTTGAGTTGGTCAAGCAGCTAGAACAAAGGCGCGTCGACTTTTACATGGAGAGCGCGTATCCGACCTATACGCTCAACTATGTCCATACATGGCTGAATACCAGAGCCTGATCATTACCAAACGCGACAGCGCGGTGAAGCGGCTCGCCGACCTGCGCGGCAAGACGATGATCTTCGAAGATCCCGGTTCGACTTCGGGGTATCTCTTGGCGAAACTTTTTCTCGCGCGCAACGGCTTCAAGCTAGCCGAGAAACGCGGCTTCGACGCCAATGCGTCGCCGGCGGATATTACTTATACTTTTGCTTATTCTCGGCGCAAGCTTATGGAGTCAGTACTCAACAAACAAGTTGCCGCCGGAGCGATCAGCGACGACGATTACGCCGGCCTCGACAGTGCGAGTAAATCCGACATCGCGGTGCTGGCGCAGACTGAAAAGTTGCCGCGCCATCTGGTGTCGGTGCGGGCCGATTTGTCGCAGCAAATTGTCGCTCGGCTGCATGATATCTTGATCGCCATGCACGACGACCCCGAAGGCCAGAAGATCCTCAAGAAAACCGATCAGACCACAAAGTTCGACCGGCTGCCGGGCGGCGAAGAGGCTCTGCGCAAGCGGCTGCTGGATAGTTTCTTCTCGCCCGATCGAGCTAAATAATCGCCCGCCTTACGCCACCCGCGAACGGCATTGGTTTATGTTTATCCCAGCACGCCGATCTCGGCCATGCTGGCGTCAAAGGTGATCCGTTCGTTTTGCTCCGCTTGGCGCAGGATCCAGAAAGGATCGTTGCCGGCGCGCACGGCTTCAATCGACTCCATGATTAGATTGCGCAGCAGGATCACGCCTTCGTCGGCGGCGCCCAAGTGTTCCTTGCTGCGGTCGAAGATCGCGCCTTGGCTTTCTTGGGCGACGCGGTCTTGGTCGTGCGAGGCGATGCCCCACCAGCCGTCGTCGACGCGAGTGTAAACTCCCGGCTTGTCGTCTTCGAAGCCGATGGTTGTCTGCACCAACGGCTTGGCGCGCTCGGCTTCCGTGTATGGCGTGAAGCGGAGCCAGAATGTTGTTGTTTTCGTGTCGTCAGTCGGCACGCGAAAACGAATCGCGTGGTCGGGGATGCGCCCTTTGCGCGCCGTGGTGTGGCGCGTGTGCGATGGGAAAACCCAGTGCGAGTGCTTCGGCTTGGACACCCCCGGCACATGCATGGTGATCCTGGCGCCGTAGGCGGTTTTCTGCCAGCCGATCTCCGGCCGCT